>NZ_JBFBGZ010000010.1:0-131530 GCF_040684925.1 Arthrobacter sp. NPDC089319
TGTGGGCGACCGCGTCTTCGGCGTCGTGACCAAGCCTTACCTCGGCGACGGCTCCTTGGGCGAGTACGTCACCGTGCCCGTCCAGGTCGGAATCGGCAAACTCCCCGACACCGTTGACTTCGTTGAGGGTGCGGCCCTCGGCCTTGCCGGCACCGCCGCGGTCGACGCGGTCGACGCGGCCGGCATCGAGCCGGGAGCCACCGTGCTCATCGCGGGAGCTACCGGCGGTGTCGGTCAGCAGGCGCTCCAGCTCGCTGTCGCCGCGGGCGCGCATGTGATCGGCACGGCCAGCTCCGAGGAAGAGAAGGACCTTGTCACCGGGCTCGGCGCAGCCGCCACTGTTGATTACAAAGCCGACGCCGCCGAACAGGTGCTGGGCAACCACCCCGACGGCATCGATGTCGCCTTCGGTTTCGCCGGCGACCCGTCGGCCCTAGTGCCGGCGGTGAAGCAGGGCGGACGGCTCGTCTCCACCCTCATCATGAGCCCGGACGACATCCCCGCCGACGGCGTGCAGGTCGTGGCCATCTACGCCAACCCCGCGCCCGAGACCCTTGAACGCCTGGCCAGGAACCAGGCCGACAAGAACACCACCGTCACCGTGCAGCGGACTTACCGTCATGAGGAAGCGGCGCAGGCATTCGAAGACTTCGCCGCCGGCACCCGCGGCAAACTCGTCGTCACCCTCGCCTAACAACGACCGCCAATCACGGGGTGCTGCAAGCGGCCAGCCCTTGCAGCACCCCGGACCGAAGGAAACCCATGGAACTCGGAGTCTTCTCCCTCAGCGACATCAACCCGGAAAGCCCGGACAGCGCGGCCAGCCGCATCGACGACATCATCGACTACGGTGTCCTCGCCGAACGGCACGGCCTGGACGTGTTCGGTATCGGCGAGCACCACAGCGCACCCTTCGCCGTGTCCTCCCCCGCCGTAGTGCACGCAGCGATCGCCAGGGCAACCACCAAGATCAAGCTGACCACCACCGCAACCGTTCTGAGCGTGCTCGACCCGGTGCGCGTCTACCAGGACTTCGCCACACTGGATCTGATCAGCCACGACCGCGCCGAAATCATCGCCGGACGCAGCGCCTTCGCCGAACCCTTCGCCCTCTTCGGCGAGGACATCAGCCAGCTCGACGACCTGTTCGCAGAAAAGCTCGAACTGCTGCTCAAGATCCGCAGCGAGGACCCCGTCACCTGGTCCGGCCGCTTCCGCACCCCGCTGCACCATGCCGAGGTCAGCCCGCGGGCAACCGGTGTCCTGCCCGTCTGGGCGGCCGTCGGAGGAACCCCCGCCAGCGCCGAACGCGCCGGCCGGCTCGGCCTTCCCATGGCGTTGGGCCTCATTGGCGGGAACCTTGGCCACGCCAAGGCGCTGGTCGATCTCTACCGCGCCGCCGGCCGGAGTGCCGGGCATCCCGACGAGCGGCTGCAGGTCGGCATCACCAGCCACTTCTACATCGGCGAAACGGCGGAGCAGGCCTACGAAGAGTTCTACCCCTACTACGAGCGCTACCTCGCACCACGGAACAACCGCGGACGCGGATGGGACGTGGACAAGCAAACGATGCTCGCCTTTGCCGCCCGTGGCGGGGCGCTCATGGTAGGCGGCCCCCGGGAAGTCGCGGAGAAAATCCTTGACCTCAAAAGCGAACTCGGCATCGACCGCTTCCTCGGCCAGGTCGACCTCGGCGGCCTGCCCACCGAGATGGTCCGCGACTCCATCGCCCGCTTCGGCGACGTCGTCGCCCCCGCCATCCGCCACGTCCACGCCACCACCTAAGCAACAGGAAAGCACACTCATGAACGTCACCGTCTTCGGCGCCACCGGCGCCATCGGCTCCCTCACCGTCAATGAACTGATCTCCAACGGACACACGGTCACCGCCTACGCCCGCAACGCCGCCAAAATCCCCACCAGCTGGGGCGTCAAGGTACGCGTCGTCATCGGGGAGATCACCGATAAGACCAAGATCGACCAAGCGGTCGCCGGAGCCGACGCCGTCATCAGCGCCCTCGGGCCGGCCATGGACCGCAAAGCCCAAGGAACCCCGCTCATAGAAGGCAGCCAGCACATCTTCGACGCGATGAACACGCATAACGTCGCACGCTTCATCGGGCACGCCACGCCCGCCGTGCTCGACCCGCACGAGAAGCCGACCTTCACCACACGGATCGCCACGTTCCTGCCCCGCACCTTCATGCCCCGCGCCTACGAAGAAATCACCGGCATGTGCCGCATCATCATGGACTCCGACCTTGATTGGACCATCGTCCGGTTCCTGACACCGAAGCACACTCCCAAGCAGGACCGCGTCCGCGTCGGGTTCTTCGGTACCGACAAGATCGGCTTCCCGGTCAGCCGCGCCGACATCGCCGCCTTCACCGCCGCCCAGATCGACGACGGCACCTACCTCCGACGCGCCCCCGCCATGAGCAACTAAAAGTTCGGAAGCACCAGGGCAGCCCGACCAATCCCTTCCGACGCCCACCACCGGGAAACCGGTCCAGGAAGTGCGGCGCTGGCGGTAGCTGGCGGGGAACTTCCGATAGGTGGTCGTCGAACGAGCATCGCCGACAGCGTCGCATCTGCTTCGCGGCGGTGTTTGACTCCTACCGATATCGACGTTCAGCCGCTTGTCAGCCGACTGTGCTAGGTTCTACTTATCAGACATCGCCCCCCTCTGAGCTTCGGCTCAAGGGGGCGATTTTCATTGTTCGATATTCGGTGATGCGTGGAGTATACGAAGGAATTCAAAGAGCGCCACGAGCTGATTCAGCAGCTGGAAGTCCGCGGCCTCGCTATTCCTGACCGCGCCGCGGCGCTCAACTTCCTCACGCGGGTCGGCTATTTCCGTTCAGGCGCTTACCGATACGTCTTCCGGCAGCTGCTTCCGGCTGACCAGATCAATGAACGACTGCACCAGTACCGGTCAGACGACTACATACCCGGTGCGAGTATCGAGCATGTCATGAAGCTGGAAGCGTTCGATTTCAAGTTAGCCCGGGTCTGCCAGGAGGGCCTGCTGGACTTCGAGGTTCGATTGAGGGCTGCAATTGCCCACACGCTCGCGGCAAGAAACGTTGCTGCCCATGCTTCCAAGGATTTCCTGGATGCGCAGAGCTGCGATAAGCCAAGCGGCGACCGTACGAAGTTTGACGCGTGGAAGGTGACCTGGCAGGAAGCGGTTCGTTCCGGTGCCGAGGACGAAGACTTCATCAAGCACCACCTGTTGAAGTATCCGCAGCAATCTGTACCTATTTGGGCTGTCACTGAGGTGCTGAGTTTCGGGAATTTGCCGTTCCTCTTTGACCTCATGCAGACGCCGGATGCGCGCGAGGTGGCCCGCATGTTTGGGTTCGTCCACCCCCGAGCCTTTGGTGCTGTGCTTCGCATGATGGTCGATTTTCGAAACGCATGCGCCCATGGCTCCCGTCTCTTCAATCGAGCCTTCAAACGAGCGCTCTCGCTCAGGGCGCACGAGACTAGTGGCGACTTGCTTAAGCACCTGCTCGAGCCAGACTTCACGGCCACGCCGAAACCGCATCAAAGGGTTTATATCTACGCGGCCGCTCTCGCATTCATGCTCAGGTCACACACGAGCGGCACTGGCTGGCATTTGACCTTCAAGACTCAGGTCAGAAAGCTCAATATCGAGCTTCAAGCGCCAGATGGGTCTCAACTCATCTCCCCACACGTGAGCATGGGATTCCCCGCCCAATGGGAAGAGCTGGACATCTGGAAGCCAACGGCACTGAAGGGGAACCTTTTTACGGACTCTTCGTCAGTGCGCGAATAACTGTCGAGTGACAAACGCCGATAACAGCGCTTACGAGGGCCCTGGCTACTGAGGCATGTCTGATTTAACCGAGCCCGCCCTCTCCGTCAGTTTCAGGAGTCACTCCCCGCGTCTCTGACGTCGACAGCGCCCCCCCCACGTCACTTGGCCCTAGTAGCCCGCAACGGTATCAACGGTTCCACTAAGTACTTCTCCCTGCATCAGGCGTCTCACGTTCTCCGTGATTCGTGCCGCTAACAGTGGGCGAATCATGTCGACGGTGTCGGCGGTGTGGGGCGTGATGAGGCACTTCTGTTCGCGCCAAAGTCGATGCTCCTCGGGCAGCGGCTCGGGATCAGTGACGTCCAAGGCAGCTCCCCCGATTAGGCCCGCTGCCAATGAGTCGGCGAGAGCTTCCGTATCAACAAGTCCGCCCCGCGCCACATTCACAAGAATTGCGTCACTTTTCATTCGGGCCAGCTGCGCTCGACCTATAAGTCCGCGCGTTCCCGCGGTCTGTGCCGCTGCAAGGAGGACCACATCTGCTTCCACCAAGGAGGCCTCGAACTGGTTGGGAGCCACGGTTTGATCTGCGCCATGGACACTGGTCGGGCTGCGGCGCACGATGGTGACATGCGCGCCGAGACACTTGTAGAGCCGAAGGGCCTCGAGCGCGACTCCGCCCGCGCCAACAATGGTGACGCGGAGATCGTGGAGGGAACGGCCCCCGGGGTGTCCCCAGGTTGTTGCCCGAATCCGCTCTGGGAGGTTCCTCAGCAAGGCAAGTGTCAGCGCCAAGGCGTGTTCGGCTACAGGTTTGCCGAATGCACCTTTGGCGCTGCTCCAAACGACTTCGGGGTGCTTCGCGAATAGATCCGCGTAATCCTCGACCCCTGCCGATCGAAGTTGCACCCAACGAAGGCCGGGGTGCTCGGCAAGTACGACGGCAACATCGGCGGGGACCGCCTTCAAATCAAGTACCAGTCCGTCAGGCCCTTTCTCATCCGTACCGGAGGTCCAAGATATGCCTCCGCCTTCGCTTATTGCTGCTTCGATCCAGTCGACCGGCTCAGGGACGACCAAGATGCGGGCAGCATCGGCTGGAGCAAAGTCGGTATCCATAAGTCCCTCCCCTGGGAAACAAACACTTCCCCTCGGCACTCCACAGTTGTATGATGTTTTACGGTAATTGTATTACTTATATTCTTGGAGGCATCAGATGAGCAGCAACACATTTCTGGATCTCACCCACGCCACGGAGACGTCCGAAACCAACGAGCGGCATTTCGCAGGGCTGGGCCGGGGGGCAGCCAGCACCGACGCGATCAGCCGCATTGACCTTTCCTTGGCTTTCTTGCCCTTAGCTGCGCCAATCAGTGATGCGAAGGTCCTCACGGGGCGGCAGAAGCCCTTGACTGAGATCGCCTTCCTGTTCGCGGAGATCACGACCGAGGAGGGGCACACAGGCGTCGGCTACAGCTATTCCAAGCGCGCGGGCGGTCCGGGACAGTTCGCCCACGCCAAGGAAATTGCCCCTGAGCTCATCGGCGAGGATCCCAGCGACATCGCCCGCCTCTGGACCAAGATGGTCTGGGCTGGCGCCTCCGTCGGGCGTTCTGGCCTCTCCACCCAAGCCATCGCGGCAATCGACATCGCCCTGTGGGATCTGAAGGCAAAGCGAGCCAAGCTTCCCCTGGCAAAGCTGCTCGGCGCACACCGCGACTCCGTGCAGTGCTACAACACTTCCGGCGGTTATCTATCGATGTCGATCGACGAGATCCGCGACAACGCGAAGGCCTCGCTGGAGCGCGGCATCGGCGGCATCAAAATGAAGGTAGGGCAACCCGACACCCTAGTCGATCTCCGCCGGGTGGCGGCCATGCGTGAAACCGTCGGGCAGGACTTCCCCCTAATGGTCGACGCCAACCAGCAGTGGAACCGCAGCACCGCGATCCGCATCGGCCGCGAACTGGAGAAATTCGACCTCACCTGGATCGAAGAGCCTCTGGATGCTTACGATGTAGAAGGGCACGCGGCCCTCGCTCGCGAGCTGGCCACGCCGATCGCCTCGGGCGAGATGCTCACCAGCCACGGTGAACACATGGAGTTCATCAACCAGCGGGCCCTGGACTTTATCCAGCCCGACGCCCCCCGCGTCGGTGGCATCACCCCTTTCCTGAAGATCATGCGCGCCGGCGAAGACGCCAAGATGCGCATGGCCCCACACTTCGCCATGGAGATCCACCTTCACCTCTCGGCCGCCTACGAGATCGACCCCTGGGTAGAGCACTTCGAGTGGCTTGAGCCCCTGTTCAACGAACGGCTCGAGATCCTCGACGGCCGCATGTGGGTCCCGTCGACCCCGGGTCTGGGCTTCTCCCTCAGCGAGCAGGCGCGCGCCTGGACGACCGAGCGTTTCACCGCGCAGTAATCAGTCACAGCTAAGGTGGGGTTGCGGCACTAGCCGCAAACCCCACCCAAGTGTCTTCGCGAAAGGCGCAGATGGCATCCGCTACCGACCCCAAATCCTCACCCCGCACCGGGAACCTCGCGCAGCGTCTCGTTGTCGAGCTGACGGAGCGGATCCGCGGCGGCAAGCTCATGCCTGGGATGCAACTGCCCACCGAGGGGGCAATGGCTGAGGAATTCGGAGTCAGCCGGACCGTCGTCAGGGACGCCACGGCGCAGCTGAAGGCCGCGGGGCTTGTGGAGAGCCACCGCGGGCGCGGGACGTTCGTGCTAATGATGCCGCAGACCTCCGCGGACGGCCCGCTAAGTCCAGCCACCAATCGCGCCGAGGTGGCTGACCTGTTGGGCTTCCGCATGGGCGTCGAAGCGGAGGCGGCTTCCCTGGCTGCATCCCATGCGACAGACATGCAGCGCGTGCGCATAGGGCAGGCCGCCGACTCTTTTCGGACAGCTGTTCCGCACTCAGCCGAAAGCCAAAACGCCGATTATGAATTCCACCGGGCGGTGGCCCTCGCTTCGCGCAACCGCCATTTCCCTGAGCTATTGGACGGCCTTGGGCCGGCCATGATCGCTTTCCCGGCGTTCCGCCTCGGCGAGGCGGACTCCAAGGAAGGCACCCGCGCGCACGAAGTAATTGCGGCGGAACACGCCGCGGTCGCCCGGGCCGTGACGGACGGTGACCCGGAAACAGCGCGGGCGGCCATGCGCCTGCACCTGGCCAATTCACGTCGGCGGATCCTGCACGCGGGCGACGGGGGTCAGGGGCCGGCCACCACCTGATTCCGCAGCTTTCCGACACCGTCGACCTCCACAACCATTTCACTTCCTGGCCACACGAAGCGTGGGGGATTCATGAACCCTCCGCAACCCGACGGTGTGCCCGTGAGAATGATGTCACCGGGCTCCAAGGTGAAGTACCGGCTCAGGTACTCGATCAGCTCCGGCACCCTGAAGAGCATGTCCGAGGTGTTCCCGTCCTGGACCAGTTCACCGTCGATCCAGGTACGGATGCCCACGTCATGCGGGTCGGCAATCTCGTCCCTCGTCAAGGCGACGGGACCCAGGGGGCAGAACGTGTCCAGCCCCTTGCCCCGCACCCACTGAGGATCGGCGCGCTGGACATCCCTGGCGGAGACGTCGTTGGCACCCGTATATCCCCACACGAAGTCCATGGCTTCCTCCGCGGACACCCGGACCGCCCTCCGGCCTATGATCACGGCCAGTTCCCCTTCCCAGTCGACCTCCTGGCTGACTTCGGGGTTCGCGACGACGACGCCGTCCGGTCCGGTGACACTGTTGGCAAGCTTGGGGAAGAGGTAGGGCTCGGACGGCAGGGGAAATCCCATCTCCTCGATGGTTTGCCGATAATTCAGCCCGATGCCGAAGATCGTCCCCCCGGTGTAGGGCGCCAGGAACCTTGGGCTGGGAACCAGGGCGGCGCCCTGCCGGGCGGTAGCGTCCGCCCCCATGTAGATCGCCGGCAGGTCCTGATCTGTCTCCACCCACCCCTGCTCAACTTGCATGGCCGTGTAGTGGCGCCCCTCGTGCTCGACATATGCAAATCTCATGAAATCCTTCCCTGAACCCTCGCGCGAGATCTTTACAGTCCCGGTAATCGGGAAGTTGTCTCGAATATGTAAATCTCGGGAAACACTATTGGCATCTGTGATGCGAATTACGTAGCATCTAATCTAGCAAATATCCCAACTAACAGGAGTTCATCCCATTAAATGGGACAAAACTTCAGAACGCCGGCTAGGTTCATCGTCGACCATGCCAGCAGGCCGGTTATTGAGCCCAAGCACCGGCACTCACAACACACTCAACCCAAGGACAACAGCCATGAATCAGCGCATCATCAACCGCCGTACGCTTCTGGGTTCCGCGGGAGTCGCCGTCCTATTAGCGACCACCGCCTGCGGCGGTGTCCAGGGAACCAACGCCTCCGCCGAGTACCCCACGAAGGCCATTGAGTTCATCGTTCCGCTCGCCCCCGGCGGCAGCACGGACACCTTGTCCCGCGCATTGGCTAAGTCGCTCTCCGAAGAGATGGGCCAACCCGTCGCGGTCATCAATAAGCCGGGCGCGGGTGCCACCGTGGGATTGAAGGAGCTTAAAAACGCCAATCCTGACGGCTACACAGTCGGCCTGATTCCGACCTCTACGCTGGCGGTGCGCCCGCTGTCCATCAAGGACTCCGACCCCATCGCGGTGGGGGACTTCAGTGTCATCAAGGGTTTGACCACCGAAGACGTAGTCCTTTACACCTACGCCGGCAGCGAGTACAAGACCGGTGAGGATGTCGCGGGCCTGAAGGGCAAGAATGTCAAGTACGCTTCCTCCGGGCCGGGCACAGTGACCGGTACGGCACAGGCGCTCTTCTTCCAGGCCGTCGGCGCGGAAGCGACGGGCGTTCCGTTCGACGGCGGGGCGCCCGCCAAGACGGCCGTGCTCGGCAAGCAGGTCCCATTCGGGGCGGGACACCCCGGCGAGATCGCCGAAGAGGTCAAGGCAGGGACCTTGGTGCCCCTGGTCGTGTTCTCGAACGAGAAGTCGCAGTACCTGCCCGAAGTCACAACCTCGGCCGAGCTGGGTGTGGACATTGCCATGGACCAGCGCCGACTGTTCGGCGCACCGAAGGACATGCCCGCCGACATCCTCGAGAAGCTGGTGGCCGCGACCGACAAGGCCATCGAGAGCGATGAGTACAAGAAGGTGCTTGAGCAGGGCTACTTCACGCCGCTGGTGCAGGACGGCGATACCGCGGCCGGTGAGGTAGAAACCCAGCTTGCCAACTACCGCACCCAGGTCGATGCGCTGGGCGTCCAGCTGGGCGGCTGACATGTCGGAGAAACGAATGCCGGAGGTGGCGGCAGCCCACGAGGAACCGGACGAGCCGGTAGCAGAGGCGGCCGGGAACATATCGGCCATGCTCTCGGCCGTTATTCCACTGCTGCTCGGGATCGGCATGATCGCCTTCGCGCTGCAGCTGCCGCTGGGCTCCGTGTCCACGCCAGGTCCCGGACTTTGGCCGTTGATCTGCGGATCCGGTGTCGTACTCTCCTCGGGGGCACTTCTCTTCCACGCGCGCCGGATCGAACACCCCGAACGGTTCACCTGGAACGTTTGGTCTGTTGGTGCGGGGCTGGCGTCGCTGGCCGCCTTCACCTTGCTGATGCCGTTCGCCGGATTCGAGATTCCGCTGTTCCTGCTCTTCTTCGTCTGGCTCAAGTTCCTCGGCGGCGAGAGCTGGAGGCTGTCTGGCACCGTGGCCTTGGCCGCGACCATCGTGGTCTACGCCCTGTTCATTCTCGTGCTGAAACTTCAGATCCCGCACCTCATCTAAGGCCGATGCACTGTTAGGAAACTATGGACTTCTTACAACCAATGCTCGACGGCTTCCAACTGGTCATCCAGCCGTCGAACCTGATGTTTTGCCTCATCGGCGTACTCATCGGCATGTTCATCGGCGTGCTTCCCGGGCTCGGTCCGGTGGCCACCATCTCCATTCTTTTGCCCATCACGTACACGATCGATCCCGTTCCCGCGGTAATCATGCTCGCGGGCATCTTCTACGGCGCCCAGTACGGCGGTACGATCACCTCCGTCCTTCTGCGGCTACCCGGCGAGACAACCTCCGTCGTCACCGTCCTGGACGGGTACCAGATGGCCAAGCAGGGACGGGCAGGTTCGGCACTGGGCATCGCAGCCATCGGATCCTTCATCGGCGGGACCGCGGCGCTGCTCGGGCTAACGTTCCTGGCACCGGTGGTCTCCTCGTTCGCCTTGGACTTTGGGCCACCGGAGTACGCGGTGCTGGCGCTGCTGGGCATCCTCCTGGTCTCGACCCTCGGGACAGGATCCGTCGTCAAGTGTCTGGTCATGGCCTGCATCGGGCTGTTCCTGGCCACCGTCGGCCTCGATCCGGTCTCGGGCGACGGCCGGTTCACCGGCGGATTTAGCCAACTAGGCGACGGCATCGACTTCGTTCCCCTGGCCATGGGCGTCTTCGGGCTTGGAGAGATTCTGTACAATCTGGAGCAGCGCGCCCACGGCAGCGCAACGATGATGAAGTTTTCCAACGCCTACATTTCAATGAAGGACTGGGCCGAATCGAAGTGGGCCGTCCTCCGCGGCACCGTCCTCGGCTTCCTCATCGGCATTTTGCCCGGTGGCGGCGCGGCCCTGTCCTCAATGCTTTCCTACGCCGTGGAGAAGAAGGTCGCGAAGAATCCCAAACGGTTCGGACGCGGTGCCATTGAAGGTGTTGCCGGCCCGGAAACTGCCAACAACGCCGCGGCTACCAGCTCCTTCATCCCGCTGCTGACGTTGGGCATTCCCGCCAATGCGACCATGGCGGTCATCTATGGCGCGCTGCTGATCCAAGGCATCGCACCGGGCCCCCAGCTGATCAGCGAGCACCCGGACGTCTTCTGGGGCGTGATCAACTCGATGTGGATCGGAAATGTCTTCCTGCTCATCCTGTCCGTCCCGCTGATCGGCATCTTTGTCAGGCTCCTGCGCGTGCGTGGAACGGTCCTTGCGCCAATCACGGTCACCGTCACGATGATCGGCGTGTTTACCGTTAACAACAGCCTCTTCGATATGTGGCTGGTCCTGCTCTTCGGCGTCATTGGATACCTAATGAAGAAGGCCGGTTATGAACCTGGACCGCTAGTGCTGGCTTTCGTCCTAGGCTCCATGCTTGAGGTCGCGACACGCCAGTCGCTGCTAATGTTCGACGGCAACGTCGCCGGATTCGTGGGACGCCCGATCTCAGGCGTTCTCCTGGCCGCCATGGTCCTGACCGTGGCACTTCTGCCAGTACTCAAGAAGCTCCGCGACCGGCGCGTGGCCATCGAAACCATCGTCGAGGACGGTACAAATGTTCCCGCCGACGCCTTCGGCCCGAGCACCACTTCCGCCCCGTCCCGGACGGGCCAGCCCGCACCAACCGAGGAGAAGAAATGACCATTATCGTCGCCTACACCCCGGATGAGCCTTCGCGGCACGCACTTCGCTTCGCTGCCACCGAGGCACAACACCGCGGCGAACCGGTCGTCGTCGTGAACTCCTCCCGCGGCACCGCCCCCGTCGACCGGCAGCTAGCGGAGGAGAGCGATCTCGAGCAGATCCGATCCATGATGGCATCGGCCAATGTGGCGCACAGCATCGAGCAACCGAACCGCGGCAACGATCCGGTGGAGGAAGTCCTGGCGGCCATCGACAACCACAAGGCCTCCATGGTCGTGATCGGCACGCGCAAGCGCAGCCCTGTGGGCAAACTCCTTCTCGGGAGCACCGCCCAGCAGATCATCCTCCAGTCGGAAGTCCCCGTAGTGGCCGTCAAGCCCGTCTAGGCCGCAGGAACTGGCCTGTCATTCCCCCAGGGGCACGGCAGGGGCTTCCACAAGGGCCGCCCTTTGAGCACGAGAAATGCCGGAGGGAGGCCTTTATTGCACGTCCCGATTACCGGGACTAGGCTCCTGATAAGGGAGACGGACAGCGGTAGACGAGGCTTCGGCGGGAAGCCCCGGGCTTGGCATGGCAGGCTCCTCACCCAAAACCAGCGAAAGGAACGACGCATGGCGGCATCAGGCAGGGGGTCGCTCGACCGCGGTCTGGAACTATTCAATTACCTGGCCCAAACGGGTGGAGCGAGTACACCGGATCTCATGCAAGCCATGGGTATGAGTCGAAGCGCGATCTACCGCCTCGTCGAGCGCCTCCAAGACGAGCAGTACATTGTCCAGTCACCCGGTGGACAGTGGAGACTGGGGCCCTCCATCGCCAGATTGGCCATGGCCGCAGCACAATCCGTTGAAGTGCTGGACGTGGCGCCCGAGATGCTGCGTACCCTTGCCCAACAAACGCGTGAAAGCGTCAGCCTCGGCGTCCTCAGCGGACACGAGATCGTTTTCGTCTACCGCGAGCTTGGCCCCCAGTCCGTCAGCGTGAGCACCCAATTGGGTGCACGCCGCCCACTGCACGCCACCTCCATCGGCAAGGCGTACCTGTCAGGGCTCGACGACAGGGAACGGGCAGGGCTGCTGCGGCAACTCACGCTCTACGCACACACGGCCAACACCATCACCTCCCGACAGGAACTCGAAGAAGACCTGGCACGGTCGGCCGAGCGCGGCTGGGCCGAAGAACACCAGGAGTTCGACCTCTCCAGCACGTGCTGCGGCGCCCCTATCTTTGACCATACCGGGCAGGTCGTCGCCTCGATCAGCGTTGCCGGCCCCGCGTCCCGTATGCAGGCCCAGACTGAGATAGTCGGGCCCCTCGTCGCCGCAACCGCCTCTGCGATTTCGCGCCGGCTCGGGTACGAGCCGCCCAATACGCAGCCGCAGCCTGCCGCCGGCTAGCTCCTCCCGCCGCCGTCCTTCGCGAGCCGCGGCGCACCCTTCCCTGGTGCGCCGCGACTCTCTTTTTCCCTGGACACAGGGATCAGGACAGATTCCTTCGTCATCTTCCTGAGACGCATGGCACATCCGACCAAAAGATGTCATAATTTCAGTAATTGGGAATGCGTCCCACTTATTGGGACTAGACGGATTGGATGGGCATGTCAGACCAGCAGCAACCCCCTCTCGGAGACGACGTCTTTGAGCTCCTCTCCCGCGTGAGCACCTCCACGCTCGCCACGCAGCTCTTCAAGAAAGGGATCCGCCAGCCCTTCATGGTGGGGCTCAGTCCTGTGGGGGACCGCTTTGACGGCTTCGTCGGCGAGGCCTACACGATGCGCTTCATTCCGGCCCGTGAAGACATCGATCCTTTGGACGACCCCTACCGCACCGGCAACGTCCTCCAGTGGGAAGCCGTCGAGCAGGTTGGCCGCCGGCAGGTCATCGTCGTCGACAGCCGAGGCGACATCAGCGCGGCATCCGCCGGAGACATGCTCATCACCCGTGCCATGAACCGCGGCGCCGCCGCTTTCGTCACCGACGGCGCGCTGCGCGACGGACATGCGGTCTCTGAAATGGGTTTCCCCGCCTACGCGAAGTGCATCACGGCCACGACCCGCCCGGCATCGTTCCACGTCGCCGAATTGCAGGTGCCCATCGGATGCGCAGGCGTTGCCGTCTATCCGGGGGACATTTTGGTGGGCGACCGCGACGGCATCATCGTTGTGCCACGCGCCCTCGCCGCCGAGCTCGCCGCCCCGGCCGCTGACCAAGAAGCCCTGGAACAGTACCTCCACAGCCGGGTTCGCGGCGGCGAATCCCTTTGGGGGGTCTACCCGCCCGACGAAAGCACCTTAAACGACTACCGCATCTGGCAGCAAGAACAGCAACGCACCGACATTGAAAGGGTGGAAGCATGACCCGCTTCGCCGACCTTCCCCGCGAGGAACAGCGCCGCCGCATGGAGGAGACCGTCCGCACCTACTTCGACGGCTGCAACGAAGCCGACGTGGACAAGATGTCCTCGCAGTTCACAGACAATGCCGTGCATTACTTCCCGCCCGGACTCGACGGCCCCTGGATCGGCGCCCGTGCCATCGCGGAAAACTGGCGCCGATTGGTTATGACCATTGGCTCCGCCTGGTCCATCGAGCGCATCATCGGCGAGCCCGAATCCCTCCAGGCGGCCATCGAGTGGACACATTGGAAGACGGCTCTGGGCGGCTATCTGCGTGGGGATGAGTGGTACAAGTTCGATCCGGAGACCGGGAAGATCACCGAGATCCGCGCCTTCTACGCTTCCTCGGCCGACGGGCGCGAGGCGCTCACCCTCGAGGGCTACGACTACGAGGCCAACCTGTACCAGATGGACACCCCTGTCCCCCGGCCGCATCCCGACGCCGTCGCCGCCCGCGCCAACTAGTCACGTGGTCATATGCGCCCACGAGGTGCTGAGGCCGACCCCTCGCGGGCGGTCCAACAGCCACGAGGAACAGCACGTCAACGACACCGAAAGAGTGAAGACATGACCCGTTTCGCAGATCTCCCGCGGGAGGTACAACGCCGGTTGATGGAAGAGACCATCCGCACCTACTTCGACGGCTGCAACGAAGCCGACGTCGACAAGATGGCCTCGCAGTTCACAGACGACGCCGTGCATTACTTCCCGCCCGGACTCGACGGCCCCTGGATCGGCGCGCACACCATTGCCGATAACTGGCGCCGCCTGACGATGACCATTGACTCCGCCTGGTCCATCGAGCGCCTCATCGGCGAACCAGAATCCATGCAGGCAATCATCGAATTCACTCACTGGAAGCCCGCCCGCAACAGCTACGTGCGCGGTTCCGAGTGGTACAAGATCGATCCCGAGACCGGCAGGATCGCGGAAATTCGGGCCTTTTACGCTTCCGCCCCCGACGAGCGGGAGGCCAACACACTTCAGGGCTACGACTACGAGGCCAATCAATACCACATGGCGCCCCCGGTCCACCGGCCACACCCCGAAGCCGTCGGCTACTCGAACTAGGAGGACCTCATGACCGCTGTCGCCAGCATCAACCCAATCACCGGTGAAACCACCGCCGCCGTCGCCGAACCGACCTCGCCAGACGAGGTCGCCAGGATCGTGGCACGCGCCGCCGCGACCGCTCCCCTCTACGCCGCCCTGCCCCGGAACGCCCGCAGCGCATTTCTACGCACCATGGCCGACGAACTCGAGGCGGCGCGCGACGATATCGTTGCCCTGGCTCACCGCGAAACCGGCATCCCCGAGGTCCGCCTGAACGGCGAGCTGACCCGCACCTGCTACCAGGCGCGCTTCTTCGCCGACGTCGTGGACGAGGGCGGCTACCTCGAGGCGACCATCGACAACCCCGGCGACACTCCCATGGGACCGGGCCCGGACCTGCGCCGCATGCTGGTGCCCCTCGGGCCGGTGGCCGTCTTCGGTGCGAGCAACTTCCCTCTGGCCTTCTCCGTTCCCGGCGGAGACACGGTCTCCGCCCTTGCCGCTGGGAACCCCGTCGTGGTCAAGGCCCACGGCTCGCACCCCGCACTGTCCTTGCTCTGCTACGACATCCTCGTCACCGCCGTCCAGAAAAGCGGCGTCCCCTCGGGCACTGTCGGCATCGTGTTCGGCACTCAGGCCGGTGTGGACCTCGTCGCCCATCCGGCAATCCGCGCCGTCGGCTTCACCGGATCGCTGAACGGCGGCCAGGCGCTGATGGACATCATCACCTCGCGCGATGAGCCCATCCCCTTCTACGGCGAGCTGTCCAGCCTCAATCCGCTGGTCGTGACCGATCAGGCGGCGGCCGCCCGCGCCGACGAAATCGCCGAGGGTCTCGTGGCATCCGTGACGGTGTCGGCCGGGCAGCTGTGCACCAAGCCCGGCGTCATCTTCGTGCCGCGCGGCGGGCACGGCGACGCCCTCGTGAACAGAATCCGTCACCTGGTGCAGGATTCACCGGCCGCCGTGTTGCTCAACGGTCGGATACACGCCGCGTACAACGAGCTCCATGCCGACCTCGGCGCCCTGCCACAGGTCACCTCCCTCGCCCAAGGACTGGACGCACCGGAGAAGGGGTTCTTCGTCAGCCCACGTCTTCTGGAGGTGCAGGCCGAGGATCTCACCGGCGCCGAGCTGAACGAATGCTTCGGCCCTTCCGCTGTCGTCGTCCGCTACGCTCCGGAGTCCATCGACCGCGCCCTGGAGCTGCTGCCTTCCTCGCTCACCGCAACCATCCATGCGGAAGACGACGAGGCGGAGCTCGTCGAAGAGCTGTCCGGGCGCCTTCTGCCCCTCGTTGGACGACTGATTTTCAACCAGTACCCCACCGGCGTACTGGTTTCCTGGGCTCAGCACCACGGCGGACCATGGCCGGCGACGAACGCCCTGCACACCTCCGTCGGGGCAACAGCCGTCCGCCGTTTCCTGCGCCCCCTGGTCTGGCAGAATGCGCCCCGGCACGTCCTCCCGGAGGAACTACGCGACGAGGCCGGGGACATCCCCCGCCGCGTCGACGGCCAACTACGGCAGCCTGCCTCCGTCTCCGTCTAAACAGTCCCCTACGCAAGGAAACGACGCCCATGGCCAATCCGGCTTTCACAGTCACCAACGTCACCGTCACCCCGATCCTCATCCAGGACGCGCCGCTGCTGAACCTGCAGGGCGTCCACCAGCCCTACACGCCGCGCGTCGTCGTCCGCGTCGAAACGCAGGGAGGGGAATACGGGGTAGGTGAAACATACGGCGACACCGAGATCATCGAATACCTAAACCTCTTCGCGACCCAGCTCAAGGGGCTGACCGTCGACCAGTCCCAGACCCTGTGGCAGGTCGCCGAGAAGGTCCTCACACCCCACGCGATCCACGCCATCGACCCTGGGCTCGTCAGCGGCAAGCTCTCCCGTCAAGTCACCGGGGACAATACGCTGGCTAAGGTGCACAACACCGCGGTTTCCGTCTTTGAGGTCGCTTTCCTCGATGCTCTCGGCAAGTTGACCGGCCTGCCCGTGCACACCTTCCTGGGCGGCAAGAGCCGGAACAAGGTCGAATTCGCCGCGTACCTGTTCTGGAAGTTCGGCGCGCACACCGGCGCAAGCGACCCGAGAGACAACTGGGGCGAAGCCGTGGACGAAACCGGCATCGTGCGTCAGGCCGAACTCTTTGTCGAGCGGTACGGGTTCAAATCCATCAAGCTCAAGGGCGGATACCACGACCCTGACACAGAGGCTGCGGCGATCAAGGCCATCAAGAAGCGCTTCCCCAACCACCCCGTGCGGCTCGACCCCAATGGCATCTGGTCTGTGGAAACCGGCATCCGCATTGCCCGCGACCTGGACGGCGTCGTCGAGTACCTCGAAGACCCGACCATGGGACGTCAAGGCATGGCCGCGGTCCACAACACTACCGGAGTCAAGCTGGCTACTAACATGTGCGTCACCTCGATGGACCAGATCCCCGAGGCCGTCTCCCTCGGCTCGACACAGGTCGTTCTCTGCGACCACCACTACTGGGGCGGGCTGCGGGCCACCCAACACCTCTCGCGCATCTGCCACGCCTTCGGCATGGGCATGTCCATGCATTCCAACACTCATCTCGGCGTGAGCCTCGCCGCGATGCTCCACGCCGCCGGCGCCGCCGAAGGCGACCTCCATGCGTGCGACACCCACCGGCCATGGCAGACCGAGGACATCATCACCGAACCCCACCGGTTCATTGAAGGAGCACTCACCGTTCCGGACGCGCCCGGTCTCGGGGTGGAGATCGACGAGACCGCGCTCAAGGCCCTGCACGAGCGGTGGCTCGACATGCCCGAAATGCGGATCCGCGACGACGTCGCCGCCATGCGCGCGTTTGTCCCAAACTGGGAGAAGCCCCAGGCCCCCCGCTGGTAGAACGCTCACGGAAAGATGATCAATGCAAGGGGTCTTACTCGGCTTCGCGGTGGTCGCCGCGCTGATACTCGTCGGCGTGGCGGCCGCGGTCGCCTTGCGGACCCGATCCGGCGAAATGCAGCGCGGACTGGGGTCCGTAACCTACTACCTGGCCGGGCCGGCGCTGATGTTCATCCTCACCGCCGAGGCCGACCTCGGCGCCGTTGCCACCGTCTACACGCCGATCGCTCTGCTCGCCGCAGCCATTGGGGGAATGCTATACGCGGTGTTCGCCAGGCTCGCGCTACGACGCAAGCTCGAACGCTGCCTCGTGGGGGCGATGGCGTCCACCTACGTCAACGCCGGTAACATCGGCGTGCCGATCGCCCTCTATGTGGTCGGCAGTTCTGCCCCCGTCGTCTCCGTGCTGCTCGCCCAACTGCTCGTCATCGCCCCCGGCTACATGGTCCTGTTCTCGTGGTGCGCCCGGCGGCGGGACCTCGCCGGGGACGCCAGCCCTTCCCCCGTGTGGTGGCCCATCCTGAAAGCAGTAGCCAACCCCATGACCATCGGAACGGGAGCCGGCGTCGCAGTCGCGGCCCTCGGAATCCATCTACCCGAAATCGTGTGGGAACCCATCCGGATGCTGGGCGAAGCATCAATCCCACTCCTCCTTCTTGCTTTCGGGATGAGCATCCCTGGCCAAAGGCCATTCCGCCAAAAGAACGTCTTGCCGGACGTACTGTGGGCATCCATCGTCAAACTTGCGGCGATGCCGGTCATAGCCTGGGCCCTGGGACGTTTTGCATTCGGGCTGGATGGAGTCCCGCTGCTAGGCGTCACCATCATGGCGGCACTCCCCACCGCTCAGAACGTCTTCCTTTTCGCCAGCCAGTTCGGAATGCCTGTCGTCCTGGCCAGAGACGTCATTCTGGCCAGCGCCGTTTTATCCCTTCCAGCTGTTCTTGTCGTGACACTCCTTACTTCATGATTACTCCCCCAGACCGCTTGGCAGAGTGCGGAGAAATAAGCGAGGAGCGGATCCCCGCACGTGGAATGGATTTGCGCAGTACCTAGCTGTCACCAGGCTCGCGTGGGTTCAGATCCGTGGACATGACCGTATACCAACTCCGCCACAGGATTCGGCTATCACCCGGAGCCCAGCGCAGTCGGCCATATTCATGCCTCTTAAAGCAAGAACTACATCGTTCTCTAACCGTGAAACGCCGATAACGGCGCATATGCCGTACCAGCGAAACGCGTCCTTCCGGTGCTGCTGGCCGGTGCGCACCGTCCCAGACGGGTCTAGCCGGTACGGTGCTGCCGGCTGTGCCGGCAGCACCGCAGGAGAGTTTACCCGGCCGAGGCGGTCACCACTTCTCCGGTGGGTTTTGCGGCTTCTCGTGCGGCTGCCTTGTCCCCCAGTTGGCGCCGGTAAACGGCCGCGGGGTGGTCTTCGCGCACGCGGTTCTGGCCCGGTTCATAAATGCGTTCGCGCAGAGTGTTGGACTCGTCGTAGTCGGTCCAGTAGCGGCCCCGGGCCTGCAGTTCGGGCACCACGTGCTCGATGAAGTCCTCGAAAGTGCCGGGGGTGGTGACGTAGGCGATGTTGAACCCGTCGATATCAGCATCGTCGATCCAGCGTTCGAGTTCATCTGCCACGGTCTGGGAGGAGCCGACGAAAACCGGTCCCATGGCGCCGATCGAGACGAAGTTCACGACCTCGCGCGGGGTCCATGTCCGGTTCGGGTCCGCCTTGGAGAAGATTTCCAGAGCGAAGCGGGCGGAGTCCGTTTCCACGTATTCGAGCGGCTGGTCCGGGTCGAGCATGGACAGGTCGATTCCGGTGATGCCGGCGTAGAACGCGAGGGCACCTTCGTAGTCGGCCCAGCTAAGGAACTCCTCGTACTTAGCCTGCGCTTCGGTGTCGGTCGGGGCGACAACGGTGGCGATTTCCGTGTAGATCTTCACGCTTCGCGGGTCGCGGCCGTGGCTGGCGGCGACGGCCCGGATGTCATCGACGTATGTGCGCAGAACTTCGGCGGTGGGGGCGACGGTGAAGACGGCTTCTGCGTGTTTGGCGGCGAAGGCTCGGCCTTTGGCCGAGGTGCCGGCCTGCCAGATGACGGGGGTGCGCTGCGGGGAGGGCTCGGAGAGGTGGACGCCCGGGACGGAGAAGTACTTGCCCTTGTGGTCGATAGTGTGGACCTTTTCGGGGTCGGCGTAGACCTGGGTCTTGCGGTCGATGATGACGGCGTCCTCCTCCCAGGATCCTTCCCAGAGCTTGTAGCAGACGTCAACGACTTCCTCGGCCAAGTCGTAGCGTTCGTCGTGGGACATCTGGCGGTCCATGCCGAGGTTGCGGGCTGCCCCGTCGAGGTATGAGGTCACGATGTTCCATGCGATGCGGCCGCGGGTGAGGTGGTCCAGTGAGCTGAACCGGCGGGCAAGGGCGTAGGGCTGTTCATAGGTGGCGGAGACGGTGATGCCGAAACCGAGTTTTTCGGTGGCCGCGGCCATGGCTGAGACCTGCATTAGCGAGCAGCCATCTTCAACCTGGGTGAGGGCTGAACCTGCAGCAAGGGCAGCCGGCGGGCCGGCAAAAGGAGGCCCTGCCGGAATCCGGAAAAGGACAGGCCCAACGCACCACGGAATGACTCGTTTAACCGTCCGCCTTCTGAAAGACTGGTTTCGGTGCCCGCTCCAAGCAGCGCCCCGGCTTTCCCCCGACTGCCGTTGCGGCGCCGAAGGCACCCAGCGAAAGGAACAGCCCCGCAATCCCCCCAACCGCGGGGCTGTTCCCTCGCTTCCCTTCCACCGGGCTCAATAATGTCCAGGAATTGGATCAGTGGGGACGGTTGTTAGTTGTCGGGCAGTCGGTCCAGGGCGGCGGTGAGCTTGTCTTCCCCAGGCACCAGTGCCCGGTCCTCGGCGGGCAGCTGCTCGTAGGTGTAGGCGGACACCGCCATGGGTGAAGTGGTGCGGCCGAGTGCGTAGCGGACGGTGTGGTCGTTCTTGCTGCCGCAGATGAGGATCCCGACCGTTTCATTGTGAAAATCTCGCTTAAGCAGATCGTCGACCACAGCGACATCGAAGTTCAGTTTCCCGGCGTACTCGGGTTGGAACCGGCCGGTCTTCAGCTCGAAGACGTAGTAGCGCAGCTGTTCGACATGGAAGAAAAGCAGATCGATGTAGAAGTCGCCTCCCCCGCCCTCCAGATGTACCTGCCGGCCGACTAAGGAGAAGCCGGGGCCGAGTTCGCGCAGGGTCTCCACGATCCGGTCGTTCAGCCGTTGCTCCAGGTCCCGTTCGGCGACTTCACCGGACAGGCAGAGGAACTCGAAGTTGCACGGGTCTTTCGCCACCTGTTGTGCCAGCTCCGATCCGGGCTCCGGCAACAGGTCAGCGAAATTCGACGGCGCGGAGCCGGTGCGTTCCATGGTCTGGCTCATGATCATGTTCATCAGCCATTCCGGGACCATCCGTGCTCCACGGCCGCGGCCGCGTACCAATCCCGCTCCGGGCCGGTCTTGGTCTTGTCCAGGAGGGTGCGGATATGACCCCAGGGCAATTGCGCCACAGCTTGTGGCACATTTGCCTCGCTCCCCCAGGCCCCGGCCATGGTCCGCAGGTACTGCAGGTTTCGCTGGGAGAAGCCCTTCATCTCCGGGCACTCTGCCCGAAGGTCTTCGGCCAGCCGGGCTGTGACGCCGCTGCCCCATCCTTCGGCATCTGGCGTTGCAGGATGTCCCGCCCAATCGACCAGTACAGTCCGATCAACTGGGAATTTACCGCCCGCACCGCTTGTGCCCGGCTTCCGCGCACCCGCTCCTTCAGAACCTTCAACAGATCCTGGTAATCATCGGGCAGGGCAATCTCACGGCTGGCCATGGCCATTACTCTATCTCCGGCCCCACCCGCATTCCCTGCAGGCTCACCGATTCCGGCTCCAGCTCCGGTCTGGCCCTCAGGAAGCGGACGGGGTGCCGGAAGGATGTCCCGGACATTGCGGTATCGGCCGACACTTCGACTACGAGCGGTTCTACGAGGGTCAGCTCGGTTTCGCCGGCGTCGGCGTTGAACCTGTCCATGGCCGTGGATTTCACCCGGTGCGGCCAGGGATGATCCGGGCCGGCGGCCTGTAGTTGGGATCCCAGCAGTTTCGCGGCCGCAGATTTAAGTGGCGCGGAGCGTCCGACGATGCGCAGTTCCCCGGCGACAGGCAGCCCGGCGACGATGGCCTCGGGCCGGGTAAGGGGACCGATGACCGCCGCGCAGATAACGTCGACGGTGTCGCGGTGTTTGATCTTTTGCCATTGTCGCTGCCCTCCCTCGTAGGCTTGGCCGGCGCCTTTGATAACGAGTCCTTCGATGCCGGTGGCGGGCAGTTCTTCGAACCAGGTGGCCGCGGTGTCCGGGTCGCTGGTGCCAGGTGATAGTTCGAGGGTTTCGTCCCAGTCTTTGGCGAGTTCTTCGAGCAGTTCCCGCCGGATGCGGAACGGTTCGGGGCGGATGTCATGCCCGGCGACGGCGAGCAGGTCGAAGGCCACGAAGTGGGCCGGCACCCGGCGCACCAGCGCGGGGAGAGTTTTCGCCGAGGTGCTCAGGCGTTGCTGCAGGGTGGTGAAGTCCAGCCGCTCCCCCAACCAGATCACCGCTTCCCCGTCAAGCAGGCAGTCAGGCGGCAGCTGCTCTCCCGCCGCCTCGACCAGGTCAGGAAAGTACCGGGAAAGGTTCTTGCCCTGGCGGGACCAGAGGGACGTCTCATCCCCGGCGCGGCTGATGACCGCGCGATAGCCGTCCCATTTGGGTTCGTACCAGGCCCCTCCGGGCAGCGCGCCGGGGCCCGGCAGCTTTTCCACCGTTCGGGCCAACGCCACCTTCACCGGCAGGCTCAGACCCGCCGGCAGCCCGGCATCCATGCAGCCCACGATACAAGGAACACCTTGGACCCACTGGGCAGGGCGAGACGCTGGAATCTTTGGCTCGGGCGCTTCGCTTAATTCGAATATTTGTTCGATTTTTAAGGGATGGATCGGGAGTCGCTGGCGAAGCTGGCGGCCCGTTACACCAGGCGGGCCGAACCGGTGTCGCTAACTCCGGAGGAACTGGATTTCGGGCACTGCAAGGTCACCCGGGTGGTGCCGGGTGTGCCGGTGTGGGCGTGGATCCGGTTCCCGGGTGCGGCCGAGCTGGTTGCCGGTGAGGCGTTCGGCTGGACGTCCCGGGCGGTACAGGTCACCTGGACGGACGCAGGGGTCCGGCGGGTGACCTGGGTCTGGGCATCCGCCGGTGCGGCGGCGGAACGACCAGGTACGAAAGACATCTTTGGGAGACAGGACGGCACAGGCCGATGACAGCGGTACAGGAACAACCAGGCCAGAGAACGCTCAATGAGCCGGTCGAACTCCGGTTCACACCCCAAGGGGGTGCCGCTGGCGGTGCGCTGGCGGGGCCGGCTCTGGCCGGTAACGGCTGAACCACTGCGCTGGTTCAGCCGCTGGAATTGGTGGGAATCAAACCTGCGGGCCGGACGTGGTCAAGGCAACATTGTCGACATCGAGTTCTGGCGCCTGCAGGTGCGCGCCACCTCGACGTCGCCTCTGCGGACGTTGGAGGTGCGCAAACACCCGGGCTGGGATGGATGGCATCTGGTCCATCTCTCCGACGAAGCCTAAAACCCAAAGACCCGCACAGAGCAGCCCTCCGGTCACTCGAGACGGGATGAGGAAACTCTGAGCTTTTACGGTTCACTGTTGCGGCCTTACACTTGCAGGGCTTCGAACGCAGTCCGGAGCCTGCTGCCCTGTCCCTCCGGTTACAGCCGGGTGTGCGAATAGTGCCGCCAATGAGTCTTACAGGCCCCTTTGATCGGGAATGTCGGCGCAGAACTGGACGTCGTACCCCGCTCATCCAACTACCGAGAAAAGAGATCCAACCAAGTGGCAACCGATTATGACGAGGTACGTGCCGACGTCAAGGAGTCCCAGGACAAGTCCCTGGAGGCGTTGCAGTCCGCAACTGCGCCGGACGCCCGTAGCGTCACCCTGGAACTGGATGAGACCGACGGCTTGGACGGAGCCGGCATTCCCGGCGGTGAGTTCGTCGCCGAGGAACTCAGCGTTGAGGTCATCCCGCAGGCCGACGACGAATTCACCTGCTACTCGTGCTTTCTTGTCAGGCATCGCTCCCAGATCGCCCGCCGGCAGGGCGAGCATGCTTACTGCAGAGACTGCGAAGCCTATCTTTTAGACGTGCTGGCCGTCGAGGGCCGTTCCGATGGCGGAGCCGTGCCCGGCCAGGCCCGGAATCGCTGCACGCACCGTATCAAGGCGAGAACGACAGGAACGGAACGTGGGCGAGCTTCAGCAGCGGCACTTGGGGTGTGATTCGGGGTGTGATCTGAACGGTTTGTGAGCTGGGATGGGCTTGTCATTGGGTTGGTTGTGGGGAATGATCGAACCATGAGTCAGACTGCGTCACCCGGAATTCGCGCGTACCGCGATTCGGTCAACCGGGAGACCGCCCCTCTGGTCGCGGAGCTGCGCGAAATCCTCGGGGCCAAGCTTGTCGCCTATCTGGGCGGGGTCCAGGAGACCCGTGCCGTCCGCCAGTGGTCCGAAGGTACCCGGAACATGCCGGCCGAGACCGAGGCCCGTCTGCGGTTGGCCTATCACGTGGCCGGAATTGTCGCGGAAAGCAACGGACACCGCGTCGTGCAGTCTTGGTTCCAGGGCATGAACCCGCAGCTCGAGGACCGCTCCCCCGCCCGGCTGATCCGGGAGATGCACCCGCACCAGATCGGCCCCGAGGTCCTCTCCGCCGCGCGCGCCTTCGCCCGTCTCGGATGAAGTTCGCTGAACTCGACCGGCGCGCCCACATCACCGACATACAAGTCACTGACCTCGACATGGGGAGCCCCGAACTCCGCAAAGCCATGGCACTGCTGGGCCTGACAGGCCTCGGCGAACGCCGCTAACAGCGCCAACGACGGAGCACCTGTCCCGGTGTCACCAAGGTCAAGCCCCCGAGGCCCTGCCGGGCCGCACCTCAACCGAGTAAAGGGACGTCGGCAGCGAAAGAGCCCTCAAGGGCGTCAAAGGTGGAATCGGAACCCAGATGAGCTTGTGCCGTAGATTAGAGATTGCAATCGTTTTAGCGGCGAGGTTGGGGAGCCTGCCGGGTGGAACGATGGCAAGTAACGCTTAGAGGCGTTGTTCCCTTTCCCATAACTAGAAGGTAATAAATTTGGCTCAGAAAGTCGTAGTGCGACTAATCGATGACCTGGATGGCTCTGAAGCGGATACCACGGTCAACTTTTCTTTGGACGGGGTCGCGTATGAAATCGACCTCGCCGACGGAAACGCCCGCCAGCTTCGCGACAGCCTGAAGAAATACATCGACGGTGCCCGCAAAACCGGAAAACCCGGCAGGACCCGCCAACGCCAAGTTACTAGCGGCGGACCCGCACCCAAGGATGTACGCGACTGGGCTGCCGCGAACGGTGTTGCCGTAAACGCCCGCGGGCGACTCAGCTCCGACGTCGTAGAGAAATATCGGGCGGCTCACTGAACTTGCACTAATAACAGCCCCAGCAGGTATCCGCCGGGGCTGTTCTCATGCTCCGGAACATATGCCATTCGAGCACACGACCCAGTGCAGTCCACGAACAGGTGCTGGAAGCGGTCATGAGAGGGCCGCTTCCAGCAGGTTCGGAATGGTTCCGGGCTTCTAGCCGCCGTCGGGCTTGCGCGGGTTCAGTCCGAGGCTTGCAGCTAACTCTTCTTCCGTCGTCCCCTTGAGGTCATCGGTTCTGGCGAGAAGGAGATCTATAGCCAGCCGGAGAAGAGTGTTGTCTGTAATTCGCTCCCCCGTTGTTGTCCCGTCCGGAAGGCGGCGGGCCGTGTTCAGCCGTCGAGTCAATAAGGTTAGTTCGTCCGCTTGTTCGGCGTACACGCGAGCTTCCCGACGTTTTAGCTTCAAATACTTCGGAACTCTGTTAGTTACAGGCTCTGGCGTTGTACTAGTTACTGCCTCGGCAGTAATGTCCGCAGATTGCAACGACCCGATTGCATCGGGCGTGGGTTTTGGGGCTATCGGCTCCGTCCGGTTAGAACGAATAAGTTGCCTTACTTCGCTCTTTGGCGCTGCCTTAGGTGCCAAGCCGCTAAGAGTCCGGCGCATGGGTGCACTCAACGGGTGGCCTCCCCTACGGCAGTTGGGGCTTCTGAGGTAGCCACACCTTCATTGGCAGTGATCCTGGCGACGATCTCTTCTCCGAGAGCTTGGAAATCTTCGGCAACGCCGACAGCACTTTTTGATCTGGGGCCGTCGTGCTCAACGTTGTTCCGGCGCAACTCCCACCACTTTGGTGCAGATAGAACCGCTTCTTCCAGTTCGAAGGCCAGCAGCCCTCTTTCACGGCTCTCTTGCGCTGCCGCCTCTGCATGTCTAATTGACGTCCTGAAAACCGGCGCTCCCTCCCCCAGGTCGTTTAGCACAGCTTCTCGGGCAGCCTCGGATACTCGCTTGGCTGAGCGATTGACGCCGAAAAGCACAACACCCAGAAGGTCAATGTCCGGATTGATCTCCACGACTGCGTCCAGCCGGCGCGCGACGTCTCTGAGTCCCTTGCGCGAGGAAGCATCAGTCTTCACCGGGATCAATGCCCAGCGGGCCGCTGCTAAGGCCGCTTGCTGAAGCGTCTCTTGGCCCGGAGGGCAGTCGATGAAGATCAAGTCGTAGTCCGGTGCCGCTGGCCCGAGGGCTGCAGCCAATGCGGCCTTGGCGCCTTGCGGATCCTTTTGCGCCTTCATGGTGAGACCGGCTGCTGCCATATCTAGATGCGAGCCCCCGACTAACACGTCGAGATTCTCTCTGATGCCCACGACCGGTTTGAGTTCGCTGCCGAATGCCAGTGTCTGGGCTAGCCCCAGCCCGTCATCGTTGACGTCACTCGCGGTGTAGCCCAGTTCCTCAGCCAAATTGCCCTGGGGGTCCATATCCACCAACAAAACCCTGTAGCCGCTTGCTGCAAGCATTCCACCGATGTTGGCGGTGATCGTTGTCTTTCCTACACCCCCTTTGCCGTTAACGACGGCAACCACTCGTTCCAGTCCCTGTGTCATATGCGCTCCCTTCAATCTTTGCCATCTTCGCGCCCGAACAATCACAAACCAGGGAGGCGCGCCGTAACTCTGTAAGTTCGTGACTGCAGTACTCTGTTAGTTCCAGAGTCAGGAATAGTTCTCGGAAGGCTTTACAAGCGCAGTCGAGCTGCGCGATTGACTAACAGAGTTACAGAGACCGGCAGATTCTGCGGCGACTCAGCCTCGGCCGAGAACTGGGTTATGCACCCGTTCCGCTCGCCTGACACTCCGCGAGTCCCAGACTCTGTTAGTCCCGCACTCGCAACTAGCACCACGCTGACTCGGGGGCGCAGCTCTGTAAGTTCGCGACTACGGCACTCTGTTAGTACCAGAGCCATGGTTATCCCTCGGAACGTTCCCCGCGCGCAGTCGAGCTGCGCGATTGACTAACAGAGTTACAGAGACCGGCAGATTCTGCGGCGACTCAGCCTCGGCCGAGTACAGGGATATGCACCCGTTCCGCCCGTCTGACACTCCGCGAGTCCCAGACTCTGTTAGTCCCGCACTCGCAACTAGCACACGCTGACTCGGGGGGACAGCTCTGTAAGTTCGCGACTACGGCACTCTGTTAGTACCAGAGCCACGGTTATCCCTCGTAACGTTCCACGCGCGCAGTCGAGCTGCGCAATTGACTAACAGAGTCACAGAGAGAAGTAATTTCCGAAGCGATCAACCTTGGCCGAGTACAGGTTTTTACACACCCCCCTAGAACTCCGTGAGTCTCAGACTCTGTTAGTCCCGCATTCGCAACCAGGACACGCAATGACCGGGGGAGCTCCGGACCATAGAGGCAGTCGGCCGTAAATTCGACTAACAAAGTCCCACGGGCATACAGTTTCCCAAGTACGTCGTCCGAGGCCGAGGAGCGGCGGCCCAGTATGCATCTCGGCTACTCCGAGACTCTGTCAGCTCCAGTCTCACCAAAGTGCGGCCGAGCCCATGAGAACAACTCACACGTTATAATCACAGACTCACAGACTCACAGACCTCTGGATGGTTGCGCAACGGGACATCTGCTTCTATAAGGTGGCGAAGGATAGCCCGTTTAGATGGTGCTGCCATACGGGCCGGGGCCAGGGAGACAGTCTCATGGCGTTGATGGGCAAGAAGCGAAAACGAGTCTCGCTCACATACACCTCCAAAAACTGACGGACTAACAGAGTTCCATACTCTTTCCACTCACTAGTCACCGTCGTCTAAACCAAAGGCCCTCCATTGAGTACAGGCCATGGGGCCATGTCGCCGGTCAGACAGATGGCCCAAGACTCGTCGCCAGCAAGACCGCAAGGCAAAGCCCAATCATCACGGTGCACCAACTTAACTCATGGACTAACAGCGTCAAGACGCTCGTCTGTAGACCAAGTCCACTAGTGATTGTTCTTCAGGAGGTCCGTCGTCCCAATATGGGTAGTCATCTGGTGCCAGCGCCAAAAGTGGCTCCTTGGAAAGAAGGCGTTTCGCCAACCATTGGTGCCAAATTGCTCGTTCAGTGCGGTAACGCTTGAGCTGGGCTCCAATGCTTTCCAAGACTCCGAAGCGTTCAGCCAGCGCCCGGAGGCTTGTCGCTTCTACGAATTCCCAGCCCTCGCGGGTACGTTGGATCATTTTCCACGCGGCTAGGATTTCCAGTGCTTGAGCGGTGGCTCTGGGGGAGAGGCCGCTGGATCGCGCGATATCGGCTGTAGTGAGGGGGATATCGCTTCGCTCGATGGTCTCGTAGACAAAGGCGCTGACAACACCGAGTTCGCGGAAGACGGGGCGGAGTGCGTGCAGTTTCCCTGGCTTCCAAGCATTACGCTCGGCACTTTCTCTGAACTCGTCGGGGATGACGAGTTCGTAGAGGTCCGCATGCACGCCGCGTCCTTCATTCGCGAGTCGAATCAGGCGATACTCTCCAGTGGCTAGTTCACGCAATTGCCTGGCAACTGTGGTCTCGTGTGTGCCCGTGGCCAGTGCAAGTGACCTCACACCGAACTCAATAAAGCGGCTGCCGGCCTTGCTGGCTGCTTCGCCCATCGCCCGCAGCAGCATCCGTGTTCCAAGCCCTGCCCTGGAACCAATCAGTGACTGGTCGTAGGTTGCCAGCGCGTTGCGCCAGGTGAGCAGGTATTGGTATTCAGCGGGAGACTTCGGCTGCGGCAGCAGGGTAAGTGCAGGGGGGTGTGTATTTGGCTGGCTTGTGTAGCTTTTATGCCGGTTGTTATTCCCTTCTTTGCGGACTTCGTGTTTTTTGGTGAAACTTTGGACGTAGGCGACTGCCTTTTGCCAGTCCCGGTGCAAGGCCTTGCTGCGGTGGGTGGGGGAGTACCGGGAGTAGAAGGCCACCATGCCGGCCCAGGTGTTTTGGTGCATCAGACGCTGAACATCCGTCAGGGACCAGCCGGCCGCAACCGCGGACGCCAGTACGCCTTGTCGAGCCTCGGACGGGCTGGAGTACCGGCTGGTGTCGTAATTGCCGCTGCGGGCAATAAACTCCTTGGCTTGGGGCAGCGCCCGGGGTCCGCCGGGGCGGGGCAGGGTTTCCGCGGGTTCCAACAGCTCCAAGGGCTGGCTCCGGCGCTGCCTGACAGCGTCCAACTCATCGCGCAGGTCCTGGCGCAGGTGCTCCCACGCCGGCCACTTGTTGCGCCGGGCCTTGGCGACGTCGTAGGCAGTGTTCAGGCTCATGGTGAGCCTTTGATAACCGCCTTTTTTCCAGACACTTCCAGGTACTCGGATGGCTCCGGTGGCAGCGTTTTCGTGCGGGCCGGGGTCGATGCTGGTAAACCGCTTGGACAGGGCCTGAACGAATTCCTTGGCGTCAGTGAACACCACGGCAAAAGCCAGAGGGATGTACAGGTGGCGTCCGCCGCTGGGGGACTGGTCTTCGATCCAGCGCACGTCGTTGGCCGAGAACCAGGTACGCAGCCTGCGGTAGTCGTCGTCCACTTTGTTCTGGCCGCCGCGGCTGACGTCCAAGTCCAAGCAAAGGGTACGAACCATTCCGTCGCGGCCGCAGGTCCGCACCGCCGCCGGGAATGAAGGGAGGGCTTCGGACAGGGCGCGTTCGCCACTGTTTCTGTAGGTCTTGCCGCCGTCCTTGGAAAGCCGCATGTACGGGCCGGAGGCGATCAGCGGTGCAAGGGCTCGCCACTCTGCCGCGGCCTGGTCCCGGTCCGAGGAAGCCGATGGGGAGCCCGTTTTCAACACGCCGGGCGGCGTGGTCGGCAGGGCATCACTCGTTGCAAAGGCGCGTGCGTGTATGATGGACTCAATTCCATATGGAAGAGGGCATGAAAATACCCGGTTCTGTATGAAGCTTGCTGTTGAAGAATCTTGGCGGAGACGCAACAGTGAGCTTGGATAACTTCATTTAGAAGGCCCGCTTCGTGCGGGCCTTCTTCGTTTAACTGGCCCGGCTGATAGGCAGAGCCTCCTGACCGTGCAGTGAATCAAGATCGATGGACATCAGGTGTTCGTGCATGACCCGGGCAACGTAATCGCTGACCGTACTGCCTTCAGCCTCGGCGACGCTGCGGAGCTTGTCAGCGTCGGGTACCGGCATTCGGGCTCCAATAAGGTGGCGTTCGCCTTTACTACGACGCCCGCCGCGACGGTTTCCTGAGATAGCCATGTGGCAATTCAAACGGTTACTGTAACCGATTGACGTGAAGCTGTTCGGCGTGTCGGGAAACACTTGGTTGATCCTCAAACCGCAGCTCGAGCTGCCGCCGGCGAACTCAACCCGTCGAGTGCGGTGTCCACTTGATGAAGCCAGGGCTTGCGCGGAGCTGGCCGCGGCGCTTTGGCTGCTGCGACTGCACCTAGTGACGGAGTTTCGCGGATAGTTGTAGCTGGCGGGGCGGGCTGCGCCGGTCGTGCCGCCTCATGCATGATTCCGGGCATGTTTCCTTCCTTGTGCTAAACATGGTCATTGGATTGCTCGGGGAATGGGCAGTTATGTCTAGGCCATCCACGAGCGGGGATGCTGTCCTATAAGAGTGTACTCACACATGCGTGAACCATGTGTGAAAGTTCGTGTAGTGGAGATGTAGTGCGCAGAAGTAGGGATGGGTTCGCAGAGGCCGGCCTGCCACGTCGAATGCCACAGGCCACTGTTGAGCAGCTGCAACTTGCGGGCCAGGTATCTTTTGACCAGCTGCTAGCCTCAGTTGAAGTCGTGCATGGCAAACCTATTACTGTTCGGACAGTGCCAGAGTCCGCCCTTCCTGGCCTTTCCGGACTTTGGCTCGAAACAGATATCAAGTCCCACATCCTGGTTCCTGAAGATCACTCGGACCTGCACCGAATGCACGTGATCTGCCATGAGTTTGGCCATATCTTGCTCGACCACGAGGGGTGCGACGGGCTCGCCGCTTCCATGCCGTCGGTCTTCAGTCATGTGGGGCAGAGGAAAGGCATCAAACGGATGCTTGCCCGATCCCCGCAATGGAACGACATGGAAAAGGCCGCCGAGGAGGTCGCCTACCTACTTTCTCGAATTGTGCTGGCCCCGCCGGCTGCCCCGATCAGTGACTTCGAAAAGGTCTTTGGATGAGCCTGCTGCAGATACTGCCTGCTCTCATCCTCTGGACTGTGGTGCTTACTCGGAGCGCTGGGTTGAGGTTCGGCTGGAAGCCTGGGATTCTCACGGCGATGGTCCCCGTGTCGATTGGCACGACACTGAATGTTGATCCGGTGTACCTGGCCGTCGACGCTGTACTTGGCGATCGAAATATTCTGAACCTGGTGGTCCACATCGTCTTGGGGCTTGGCATGACCGAGCTCAGTCGTCTGATCGTAGCCGCGACAGGAGCCTCAAACACCCGCTGGCGCTTGCTGGTACTGGCGGGAATCGCGTTCTCGATTGCTCAAGCAGCTCTGCTGCTCACCTCAGAAACGCCAGGGTCAGCCACTAACTTCACCGACGCTTTCGCGGGTATTCCAGCTATCGGTTGGTATCAGAGTTTGTTCTTCGTCTGGATCGGGATCATCTCCGGTTACACCGGAATCGAATGTCTTCGCCGGGACAGGACCGGCGAAACGGCGTCCTTTCGCGTCGGGTTCGATATCACCGCTGTGTCTTGCCTTATCGGCGTGCTGGCGGTTGGCGTCAAGCTGCTGCTGGTGGGGCAGGCGGCGTCTGGGGTCGGAAGTAACGCCTCGAATATTGTTTATGTGGGCTACCGGGCGTTGGTCGCGGTTACATTGATTGGCTTCGCTGTGGGTTTCGCGCTTCCTGCGTACCAGCGCATCCGGTTGCAGTGGGCTGAACGCAGGCGAATCCGAAGTGCGCTTCTGAGGCTTCGACCCATTGTGGGCCGGCTCGTTGAAACGGATGCGGGCCAACGAGCTAGGGAAGGAGCGGTCCTTAGTCTGCGTCCCCGGGCAACTCGGAACCAGATATACCGATGGGTAATCTTCATTCACGATATACGGGTTCAAGATCCAGGGCTTTTGTCCGCCGACGAAATCGAGTTAGTAGACACCATTGAGGCAAGAATTGCACACCCAGGTTCGATCGGCGCCGCCCAAGTCCAGATGGGCAGCTAGTTTCTCGAAGGTGTTCGCACCCGCAGTTGTCCTGCTGGTCGTTATCGTCCTGGCGGGAGTGAATGCCGGGCTCGGGTCCTTGGGTGTGGTTGCGCTTGCCGTCGGCATCATCGTCGTCCCCGGATTCACCTACAAGAAATACTCCCTGGTCTCCGAGAAGCTGGGTTTGCCTGCAACATGGCGGACAAGGGTGGTTACAATACTGACTGTTGTTGGGGTAACTGCTTGTGCTTTGCTGAATGTCCCGGCTCCGGTTTCGGCCACAGTCGTAGGACTCGTTGCAGGGAATGCGGGGTTGGCCTTGGCACGACGCCGGCTGAACGCCTCGGCCCACGTGTCAGTTATTTCCTTCGCTGCTCTATGGGGGACGGCGGTATTCGGCCCTTCCCTTGGTTGGCTGTTGGTACTATCGCCATTGATGATGGTGAGTCGAACCGCTCTGAAGGAACACACGTGGGGTGAAGCCTTGGCCGGGGCCCTTATCGGAATAGTCACCTTCGGCTGTTTCGTCGGAGCTATAAATTGGAGCTGGATCACTTGAGCGATTTCGATCTGTCGCCTGAGCGGGCCGCCGGGATCCGCAGAGCAGAAACGCTCGCACGGAAGATCAATCTTCTGCTGGACGTGATCATGTCTGACAGCGGTAAGCCTTTTGACTACCCGGCCATCCGTGATGGGGCGCAGAAGGCCGGCTACTATCTTTCCCGGACCAGATGGTCACTGCTGAAGGCAGGCAAAGAGCAGGTGGTCCCGAACGAAGCACTGCGTGCGATAGCTTCTGTCTTCGACGTGGATCCTGAGTATCTCCTTCAGGAGGGCGGTAAATTGCCTGAACGAGTGGAAGCTGAACTGGAGTTGCTCCGCAGTATGAGGCGCGCGGAAGTGCGGAACTTCGCCGCCCGCGCCCTGGGACCGGTCGATCCCGAAGCGCTGAAGGCGATTACCAAGATCTTGGACGAAGAAACCTAAGGCAACGTCCGGCAGGTACCTTTTCATCGACGATGTAACGCTGCTACTCGCCGGTGTGTCACGCATGTGTGACACATGCGTGATAGGGTCAGTCCGATGCAACGGGATGCCTGCACACATCTAGTCGTCGATGGTCGCACCATGGTGCGCACCTCCTTCGCCCAACAGATACCTCATGTATATGAGCCCGCGCTCGCGCAGCTTGGCGAGGTCGATGGTGTGGGCAATCAGCCATGAAATCGACAGGCCTCCTTACCGGCGCCGTCGCTTCGGTGCCCGTGTTGTCCCTAGGACTGATGTTCGCGCTAGTGCTGCAGCCCGCCGGGGCGGAACCAGCCTCGGCAGTATGTGCACCGGCCGTTTCAGCCGCATTCGGCGGCAATGCAGCGGTTGAGGGGTACTCGGCGGAGCAACTGAAGAATGCTGCGGCCATCATCAACGCAGGCGACAAGCTGAACCTGCAGGTCAAAGGGCAAATGATCAGCGTGATGGTTGCCCTGGGTGAGTCCGGTCTCAGGGTCCTAAACCATGGCGATAGTCCTGGCCTGGATTCCAGAGGTCTGTTTCAGCAGCGCGACAACGGCGCGTGGGGCTCCTACGCAGACCGCATGGACCCGACCATCAGCGCCACGAACTTCATCAAGGAACTGCAGAAAGTCGAGGGCTGGGAGCTGCTGGAGCCGACCCTTGCCGGAAACAAGGTCCAGCGCAACGCCGACCCGTACCACTACCAGAAGTACTGGCCCGAGGCCGTCAAGCTCGTCCAGGCACTCTCGGACGGCAAGTTCTCACTGGAAGGCAGCGACTGCGCCATCCCGGGGAATACCGGTGCCGGGGATGACTACCCGTGGAAGGACTCTCCCATCTGGATGCAGGCCGGAGCGGGCGCTGCCGCCGCGTCGCCGCTGGGCATGTTTTACCGCGAATGCGTGGACTTTGCCCTGTGGCGGGTGAACCAGCAGATGGGGTCCAGCAGCGCCCCGTTCAAGTTCCTCAACGGTAACTTCCGCCCGGACGGCCAGAAGTTGGGTTCTGCGCTGACGTGGAAGGCCGGCTGGGATGCCAAGGGCTGGCCCACCGGTTCCGTTCCTCGTGTCGGGGCGGTTGTCTGGTACGCGCCGGGGGCCGGGGGAGCGGACCCCACTTTCGGCCACGTCGCCGTGGTCAAGGAAGTCAGGGACGACGGCACCTACGTCGAAGAGGGATACAACGGCAACCCGCCCCCTGATGACCACAACTACTACACCCGGACCGTCAGCAGCGATGTCCCTTCAGCCTTCCTGTACCTGCCTACTCAAGAGGAGAAAGCGTGAAAAAGTCTCTGACCCTCGTCGCGGTGGCCCTGCTCTGCGCCGCGTGCGCACCGGCAACGAACACCACACCGGTCCCGGTGCCCAGCACGGCCGCCACAGCCTCAGCACCGGTCTCCCTGAGCGCGGGCAGCGGCCCGCAGGCTCCAGAAGGCACGGTGCCGACCACCACCGGCATCAGCTGGGATCAGGCCAGTAAGGACGCCGCCGTAGACGTTGCTGAGAAGGCCATGGCGGACTTCGCCCGCCCGGGCGCGGAGGAAAAGCAGTGGGCCAACGACCTGGCCCGCTGGCTCACGCCGCAGGCCACCGCCGATTACTCCGCCGTGGACCCGGCCAATGTACCCGCCACTCGGGTCACTGGCCCCGCGACGCTGACGGTCGATGAGGCGAACGGCTACGGCGTTATGGCAGCCGTGCCGACTGACGCCGGGGCCTACACCGTGCAGCTGCTCCGAACCGGCCAGAAGGCCCCGTGGAAGGTCAACCGGCTCACCCCGCCCGCCTCCTAAGCGCACGCACCTCACCAACCCCGTCAACGTAAGGAATCAGGTTTCATGAGCACCACTCCAACAGAGGTCCTGGCCTTCCCGAACATCAAGGCCATCATCAGCGACAACGGCACCGCCGAGGTCATCGTCGCTGGTAACTCCCGCCTCGTCCCTGCAGGGCAGACGCTCCAGGACCTGCGCGACAATGCCCTGGCCCTGGTCGTGGCCGAAGCCAGGACGCTGCAGCGCCCCGTCCGGGTCGGCATCGAAGATCCCGAAGGCCACGGCGAACTGATCGTGCACCCGGGCGGCAACGTCGAATCCGTCTCCTACGAGCCCCGGTCCGGCCGCCGCCGGACCGCCGCACCCGCCGGCACGCCCGCTGCGGCCGCCGCCGAAGTCACCGATACCACTCCAGCGCCAAGGCCTGCGGTGAAGCCTGAGCCTGCCCAGCCGGTGGTGGAACGCCGGCCGTGGCCGCCCCTGGTCGGGGAGACTGCGTTGGCCGAGGCCGTGGCTCCGGCCGCCGAGGCACCGCAGCAGGCTGTTGCAACCGACGCGCCGGTGACCCGACGCAGCTTGAAGGAGACCTCCTTCCTGGTGAGCGCCCCGGTACTGGAGCCGGCCACGCAGGGCTGGCGCGGGACCTTGACTCGCCTGGGCCTCCGGATGGACCCCTCAGAGGAAGAGCTGTCCGAGCGTGAGGACATCCGCACCGTAAGCCAGCACTGGCCCGGCCCGCGGACCATCGCCGTGGTCAACCGCAAGGGCGGGGCCAACAAGACGCCCACGGTTGTGATGCTCTCGGCGATCCTTGCCCGCTACAGCGGCGCCGCAACGGTGGCCTGGGACAACAACGAATCCCAAGGCACCCTGGGATGGCGGACCGAGAAAGGCGCCCACGACCGCAGCGTCCTGGACCTGATCGACTCCTCCACCGAACTCCTGTCCCCTTCCACGAACGCGGCCGAGATCGCCAAGTTCGTCCACCACCAGACCGCCGACAAGTTCGATGTGCTGCGCTCGGACGAAAACGAAGAAGGCGACCACGAAGTCACCGCAGAGGAAGTCGACATCGCCCACCAGGTCCTCACCCGCTACTACCGACTGGTCATCATGGACTCCGGCAACACCGCCAGGGCCGCCAACTGGCGGCGGATGATCGACCACACCAACCAGCTGGTCGTCCCCGTCACCGCCATCGAAGACCGCGCCGAAGCAGCCCGGCTGACCCTGCAGACCCTCGAATCCCGTGGTGGCCACGACGCCGAGCTGGCACGCAACGCCGTCGTGATCGTCTCCGAGTCCACTGACGCCAAGCGCAGCATGACCGGCGATGCCCTCAAGCGGGCGAAAGCCGAGGCGCAGCGGATCGCCGACGGCTTCGAGCCGTTCGTCCGCGCCGTCGTCCGTATCCCGTACGACCCCGCCCTGGTCAACGGACCGATCCGTTACGAAGCGCTCCAGCCCGCCACCCAGCGGGCGTGGCTCGCGGCAGCGGCCGCTGTCGCCAAAGGCTTCTAGAACGATCCCTACGGAACTTGAGAATTGAGAGGAGGACCAATGCAACAGACCCTGAACCCCTGGGTTACCCGCCCCACGGCTGATGAACCGGCTGAGGAAACCCGGGCTGCGGCTGTCCCGCCGGCGGCGGTCATCAGCACACCGCTGCGGGGCATGGTCGAGCCCGACGCGGCAGACCGGCTGGCGTCCCGCAGCATGGCCGGCGCAGCCCGTCTCTGGGTTGTTGGTACCCATGGGGGAGCGGGTGAAAGCCGGATCGCTGACCTTATCGATTCTGCCCGTTCCACGGATCATTGCTGGCCTGTTCTCCCCAGCGGCGGCAGCCCGCAGGTGCTGCTGGTCTGCCGCGCAGACATGCGCGGCCTGACAACTGCCAGAAACGCGCTCACCCAGTGGGCGTCAGGCGCCGCCCCGCAGGTTGATCTGCTCGGTCTCGCCGTCCTGGCAGACGCCCCGGGAAAGACACCCAAAGCGCTTCGGGACTTCACCGCCCTCGTAGGCGGCGGAGCGCCACGATTCTGGAGTCTGCCCTGGGTGGACGCTTGGCGGCACACGGACACCACGGCAATGCCAGCCGTCCGCGAATACCAGCGCTTCATTACCGACGTGGCCGCCCTGGCCACGGCAACCAAATACTGAAAGGTCTCACCATGAACATGTTCACTGCACTCTCATCCAGCGTTATTCCCAACCCCACCCCGGTTGTCCCGGCGCAGGCCGGCGGTCTGTTGACCATCCTGAACTGGGCTTCCGGTATCGGCCTGGTCCTGGGCGTGCTGGGCGTCATCATCGTCGGCATCGGCATGGTCATCCAGCTCCAGCGCGGTGAAGGCGCACAGGCGATCGGCAAGCTCGGCTGGGTCCTCATGGGCTGCATCATCATCACCGGAGCCGCGGGCATCGTCCGCGCCTTCGTCTAAGCCAGCACCATCAACGGGAGTTCCGTATGAGCCAGTCAGCAGAGAGCACCACCGAAAGCAATCCGTTCACCAAACCCGGTTTCATCATCGCTGCCGCGCTGGTGGTCGCGCTGATTGCAGCAACCATGGTGATCTTCCTTCTCTCCAAAGGGCAGGACAACGCCCAGCCCGCCCCTGCCCCGGCAGAAACCAGCGGTTCAGCCACTGTCAGCCCCAGTGCTTCAGCTGGGGCGAACAAAAGTGTCTGCGGACTTCCCGGCAGCAGCGAATCCGCACTTGGAACCGCGCCTCAGTCCAAGTGGGAGCTGCTAGGAACCATGGCTGTTCCCGCAGAGCCGTCAACGGCAGGTCCTGGAAAGGTCGGCAGGGATGGGCTGAGGTCCTGCTTTGCCCAGTCCCCGACAGGAGCTCTCTACGCGACGGCGAACATCTGGGCGGCGTCGTTCAATGGCCATGCAAAACAGGTTTACCTGGAACTGGCCGCTGACAGCCCCTCACGGGACAAAGCGGTACAGGCCATACGGGAAGGCAAGGATGTCGGTGGCGGGGCGTCACCGAAGGTTCAGATCGCCGGCTTCATCATCCATTCGTACAGCCCCGAAGCAGCAGTAGTAGAGCTAGCGCTCAAAAGCAATGATGGCGGATTAGGCGCTCTCTCAACGTCACTGCTGTGGGAAAACGGCGACTGGAAACTGGACATGCCCGCCGCCGGTGGAGGCACAGTGCGCCAGATCAGTGACCTAAGTTTGTTTATCCCTTGGGCTGGCGTCTGACATGGCAGAAAAAGCATGCGAAGTCTGGGATGTGGCCTGCTGGGGTAAAGAGGGTGCCAGCAATGTTGCGGCGGGGATCGCGGACGACGCAATCAACAATCTGGCCAAGGCCATCATGGAGGGCATGAGCCAGATGGTGACAACACTGTCTACGTTCTGGGTCTCAATGCCCACTGTGAACCTGGCCAGCGTGGACGGCAGGACACCAAGCCCCGTTGTCTCAGCGGTCAACAGCGAATTGATGCCCTGGACCTTGGCGTTGGCGGTTCTCGCCGTGATCCTCGGAGGGATCCGAATGATTTGGGAACAGCGTGGGGCACCCTTGAAGGACCTTCTCCGTTCGCTGCTCACCCTCACTCTCGTGTCGGGGCTGGGCCTGGGCGTCATGTCGATTCTGGTGATCGCGGCCGACGCCTTCTCTGCCGCCATCATCGACCGTTCCACGAACGGGAAGGGATTCGCCGAGGCGATGAACATCCTCGTCGTGACCGGACAGACGGGGGTTGGAGTGTTCATTCTGATCGTTCTGGGCCTCGTCGGCTTGATTGCATCTCTGGTTCAGATCGTGCTGATGGTGGTGCGCAGCGGCATGTTGGTGATCCTGGCGGGCATCCTGCCCACCACGGCCGCATTTACGAATACGGAGATGGGCAGGCAGTGGTTCCAGAAGGCAGTTGGTTGGACCATCGCCTTCATTCTCTATAAGCCGGCTGCCGCCATCGTGTATTCGGTCGCATTCCTGTTGATGAGCAAGACCAGCGGGAAGGATGCCCTGATTGGCTCCATCACGGGGTTCACGTTGATGATCGTTGCCCTGTTAGCCCTTCCAGCCCTGATGCGGTTCGTCACGCCAATGGTGGGAGCCGTTGCCGCCGGCAGCGGGGCAGCGGCAGGGGCTGCCGTGGGTGCCCTTGCCACCGGGGCTGTGTCCATGGGCCGGGTTGGCAGTGGACGGGGCAATGCAGCGCCCACCCCAGCCAGCACCAGCAGCACAACCAGCACGAACACAGGCAACTCTCCCAAGGGCAGTTCTGGATCTTCAGGCCCCCGCGGTGGGGGAGGGCAGCCAACGCCTGGCTCTTCGGGTCCGCGTGGCGCCGCTGGCGCCTCAGGCAAAGCGGGACCGGCAGCACCGGCCGGAGGTGCTGGGGCTGCTACGGGAGCGGCAGCCACGGGCCCGGCTGGCATGGCCGTAGCCACAGGCGTACAGGTGGCGTCCAGGACGTCAGAGGCAATCAAGACGACCGCGCAGGATTCAACCGGGGAGGGCCCCAGTGGCAGCAATTAACACCGAATACAAAGAACCGTCCTACGGCAACTGGCGCGTTCCGCGCTCAGCCGGCCTGGGCAACCTCGGCGCGATCGGCACCGCGATTGTCATGGTCGGCCTCCTGCTGGGCATCGTCAGCTTCGCCATCTGGGGCCTCTTCGCCGGCCTGAGCGTCCTCGCGGTGGCCGGCGCCTGCGCCCTGCTGCTGACAGTCAAAGACAAGCACGGCCAGTCAGTAGTGGACCGTCTCGGTATCCGCATGGCGTACAAGGTCGCGAAGTCCTCCGGGACGAATGTGTACCGTTCCGGTCCGCTGGGTGTGACCGAGTGGGGCATGTACCAGCTGCCCGGGTTGGCGGCGAAGTCCACCCTTTACGAGTTCACCGACTCCTACAAGCGCCCTTTCGCCATGCTGCACGTCCCGGCCACCAGCCACTTCACCGTGATCTTCTCCACCGAACCAGACGGGGCCTCCCTCGTGGACCCGGCGCAGGTCGATGCCTGGGTCGCGAACTGGGGCGGCTGGCTCGCCGCACTGGCCGACGAGGCCGGTCTGGACGCGGCCGCCGTCACCGTTGAGACCGCACCGGATTCCGGGTACCGGCTGCGGAACGAGGTCATGTTGAATATCGACCCGGACGCCCCTCAGTTCGCCAAGGAAATGCTCCACGAGGTCGTCGACACCTACCCGGAAGGATCAGCCACGGTCCGCGCCTGGGTTTCCCTGACCTTCAACGCCTCCCTGCGCGCGGGCTCGAAAAAGCGCACCCCGGAGGATGTCGCCCGCGACCTGGCCTCGCGGATCCCCGGGCTTTCGGCCCGGCTGCAGTCCACCGGCGCCGGGATCGCCCGGCCCATGTCCGCGCAGGAACTTTGCGAGGTCGTACGGATCGCCTATGACCCGCCCGCAGCGCTGATCATCGATGAGGCCCACGCGGCCGGCACCCCGGTGTCCCTGACCTGGGGCGAGGTCGGCCCGACCGCGACGCAGGCCAGCTGGGACGACTACCGGCACGACTCCGCGTTCTCTGCTTCCTGGACCATGACCGGGGCTCCCCGCGGGTCCGTGAACTCCTCCGTCCTCTCCCGGCTTCTGGCCCCGCACGGCGACATTGACCGCAAGCGCATCTGCCTGCTTTACCGTCCGATGGACTCCGCCCGTGCCGCAGCGGTAGTTGAGCGGGACCAGAACAACGCCAACGTCCGCATCACCTCGGGCACCCGACCGACAGCCCGGGCGCTGGTGGATGCCCGCTCTGCTGTGCAGACCGCCCAGGAAGAAGCCCAGGGCGCCGGTCTGGTGAACTTCGGCATGGTCGTCACCGCGACGGTCACCGACAAGGAACGTCTGCCGGACGCCGTTGCCGCCATTGAACAGACCTCCGGTACCGCCCGCGTGCTGCTGCGCCGCGCCTACGGCTCCCAGGACACCGCTTTCGCCGCGTCCCTGCCCCTGGGGCTGGTCCTGCCCAAGCACAGCATGGTGCCCTCCGAAATTAAGGACGCCCTCTAATGGCCCGCATGAAGCTCTTGACAGCAAAGAAGCCAAGACAGTAAAGACAGCAAAAGCCCCGGCAAAGGAAGCCGGGCCTGGCTCGCGGGGCTGGACCGGACGGGGCGGCGGCATGGCCCGGCTGCTCCCGTCCGTCCGGGAGTACCGGGGAACTACCGTCCAGGTCTGCGGGCTGTGGCCGTTCTCTTCGGGTGCATCCTCGCCCATGATCGGCGTCCCGCTCGGCCGGCATGAGGAAACCCAGGCAACGGTGTGCTGTGACCCGATCAGCTGGTTCCAGCGCGCACGGCTGATTTCCAACCCGTCCGCGTTCATCCTCGGCAAACCCGGCCTTGGAAAGTCCACCGTCGTCCGACGGATGTTCATCGGCCTCTCGGCCCAGGGAGTCCACCCGCTGATCCTTGGCGACCTTAAAGGCGAGCACGTCAAAGCCGTGAAAGCCCTCGGCGGGCAGGTCATCAAGCTCGGCCGCGGCGTCGGCTACCTGAACATCCTCGACCCTGGGCAGGCAGTCGAAGCAGCCCAGCTGCTCGAAGACAGCGGCCACCACGAAGACGCCGCACGGGTCCGCGCCGACGCGCACGGCCGTCGCCTGACCATGGTCGTCTCCCTGATCACCATCAGCCGGAACAACCCGCCCACCGACCAGGAACAAACCATCCTGGACCGGGCACTGCGGGTCCTCGATGAGTCCTTCGACGGTGTCCCGGTCCTGAAAGACCTGCTGGATGTGATCGTCTCCGCTCCGGATGAGCTGCGGCAGGTCGCGCTGGACCGCGGCGACATGAACATTTATCTGCAGGAAACCCGGGCACTGGAAGCAACCCTGCTGGGCCTGACCGGGGGCGGAAAGCTCGGCGAAATCTTCTCCCGCCAGACCACCAACCCCATGAAGCGGGACCGCGCCGTGGTCTTCGACGTCTCCAGCATCGACGAGACCGAAACCGACCTGCAGGCCGCCGTGCTGCTGGCCTGCTGGTCCTACGGCTTCGGCACCGTCAACGTCGCCAACGCCCTCGCCGACGCGGGCCTGGAACCGCGCCGGAACTACTTCGTCGTCCTGGACGAACTGTGGCGGGCCCTGCGTGCCGGGAAGGGCATGGTCGACCGGGTGGACGCCCTCACCCGGCTTAACCGGTCCGTCGGCGTTGGGCAGATCATGATCTCCCACACCATGTCCGACCTGCTGGCACTGCCGGCCGAAGAGGACCGGATGAAAGCCCGCGGCTTCGTCGAACGCTCCGGCATGGTCATCTGCGGCGGCCTGCCCGCCTCCGAGATGCCGCTGCTGACCTCCGCGATACCCCTGTCCCGGCAGGAGCAACAAAAGCTCATTTCCTGGCAGGACCCGCCAGCGTGGGACTCCCGGGGTGTAGACGTCGAACCGCCCGGGCGTGGGAAGTTCCTCATCAAGGTCGGCGGCCGCCCCGGGATCCCGGTCCAGGTGGGCCTGACCTCCGTGGAGCACGGCCCCGACGGGGTCAACGACACCGATGGGAAATGGCACGGCGACCGTGAGAAGTTCGCGTGAATTTTGACGCTTTTGGCGTGAACCTGAGCATGCTTGCGGGCTGGGGTCCTTCTGCGTGCCTAGGTTCGGGGAACCCGTTGGTTCTCGAGGGTAAGGTCGGGGTGCTCAAGGGTGCCGAGGTAGCGGGTGGCGCCTTCAACGCTGAGTCCGAAGAGGTCGCAGACGCGGCGGATGTCGCCGCCGGTTGCGTGGATCTCGTGCAGGATGCGGTCCTCTCGCAGAACGCGCGGCCGCAGCGTCAATCCGGACCAGGGGAACTGGTTGCTGACGGGGAGGAGCCTGGGTGCGGTGCGCCGGTTGATGAGCAGGTGTGGGTTGGCAGTACCGGGCCAGGTCCGGTTGCGGTGGTCGAGCCAGGCTGTCAGGCGGGTGCGCACGGGCCCGGCCAGCGGGATGTGACGGTCAGCCACTGCGAGATGCCCGTCCCTGATGTCGGTCAGTTTCAGTTCACGGACTTGCTGGCCTGTCAGGGCGTGGAAGGCGACCAAGGCAACCGCGAGGGCGACCACCGGGTCTGGGGAGTTCAGCTCGCCACGGATCACCGCAGCATCCAGGGCGAGCGGAGTGTTGGTGGCTTTCGGGGATGCTTTCATCCCGCGGGTCGGGTTGGCGAAGATGAGCCGGCGTCCTTTGAGGATGGTGAAGAGCGATTTGAGCCCGTTTCCGGCGATGTGGCGGCGGGACTTCGTTTCGTCCAGCGCGGCTGTGATGTCGGCGTGGGTGACCTCGGCGAAAGACTGCAAGCCGGCCGCGGCCCAGGCATGGATGATCGGTTCGATGCCCAGAATGTGCGCGATGATGGTCTTCGGGTCACGCGGAATCTGCCGTGGAGGCCGGCGGGCGCCGTTGGTCAGGACTTCCAGCCATACCTCAAGCTGGTCCTTCATCACCGGCGGCAGGGTGCTGGTCTTTGCTGCGAAGTAGCGTTCGACTCGGGTCGGCCGGTCCTCAATGAGGAGCCCCGCCGCCGCCAGTACGTCGATCGTGGAGATGACGTTGCCGGAGTATTGGCGCAGTTGGAGGACGTGGGTGGCACGGACCTTCGCGGTTGGGGTTGGCCGCAGGCCCTGCAGTATCCGCAGCGAGCGGGTCACATCGTTGCGTTGCCGCTTGCTCCAGCCGGCCCTTGCGGCGTGTTCACGGACGATGGCGGCGCAGTAGCGGGTCAGGTCGTTGTCTTCGCGGCGGACACGCTCTGCCAGGGCCTTCGGGTCGGGCGCCAGGTCGAACAACGCCATCTGCCCGCCGAACTCGGCGGCGGCCCCGCTGCCGGGCAGGTTGTTTTTGTCCCGCCGCTGCCATGGGGCTCGTTGGTCCGGGCTCAGCGGTGGTGCTCCCCGACGTGCGAAGGTCATGTTGGCGAAGAAGAGCTGGTGACCGGCCTTCGTCGCACCGACCAGGTCCAGGCCGTGTCCGGGCTCTTGGAGCATTCGGGCCTGTTCCAGGCACAGCCGGCAGGCCCGCCGCTCTCCGACGCGGGCCGCCCGCCCGCAATAGTCGCAGATTCCTTCCGGGTTGTGGGAGCGCCACCAGCGACACTGCCAGCAGGTCCAGTTGTAGCGGCGGTAGACACCCCAGGCGAAGCAATCTTTGCAGGAGCCTGGGTGTTGCGGGCTGCCGGGATGGCAGCTGGCGCACATGCCTTGGCTGAAGTATCCCGTGCTGGTGCCGCATTTGGAGCAAGGGGGTGGGATGAAGGGGCCGCCGGGAAGGCAGTCATAGCAGTAGTCCACCCGAGGGTGGACCCACGCCACCCGGTTGGTTTGGCAGTCGGGACACATCGATGGCGGCCGCAGCGGTGCCATCGGGCCTGGGGCAGGACTCACAACCTCCCTGCCTATAGGGGCGGCTCGGACCGCGGCTTGCCGAATCTCGGCGTGACGGTCGGCGATATCCCGCCTTTGCCGGCGGCGTGGCCTTGGCTATCGCCGTTGACGGTTTCGGTGGCGCGGGGGCGGCGGGCGGCGACCTTGTCCGGCTCGGGGCTCATCAGGTCAGTGGGTGTGCACTCCAGCACCGAGCAGAGCATGTCGAGCTCTTCAAGTTTCATCGTCGCCGGCGTCCCGGCCCACCACGAGGACATCTTTCCTGCACTGATCTCCAGCCCGGCCTCGGCGAGCATCCGGCGCATCTGCGCTGACTTCCAGATCCCGCGCTCGGCGGCTCTGATCCGCAGGTTCCACTGCACGGCCTCATCCTTCCTTCTGTGTGATCGCGAAGCGGGACTCGACCCGCTCGTTGGCATTCTTCCAAGCCAGCTCGACATGCTCGCTGCGCACGTGGATATACCGCGATGTAGTGGCGAGCCATTGATGCCCGAGCAACTCCTGAAGGGCCTTAATATCCATCCCAGCCCCGTAAAGCGAGGATGCACAGTAATGCCGCAGAACGTGGGGTGTCATCCGTCCGGACCACGCCGGCAGCCGCTGCTCGACCTGCAATGCCAGGGTGCGGCGCAGCGCGTTGCCGCCGACCCGGCCGCATCGTCCCAGCTCGTGGTCGAACCGCTCCGAGGGGAGCAGGGGTGCGTCCGGATCCGCCCAGTCTTCGCCATATTGGTGTCGGACCTCGCCCAGCCACCAGTCGATCAGCTCGGCCGCACCATTGATCGCCGGTACCAGCCGCGGCTTGGGGCCACGGCCCCGCGCTCCCTTGCCGAACCGGACGTGGAGCTTGCCGAACCCGCCCAGGTCCGGACGCCAATCACGGATATCCAGCATCACCGTCTCGTTGATCCTCAACCCCAGCCGACGCCACAACGAGGCAGCAAAGTAGTCCCGAGCGGCGGGAAGATACTTGCGGGCCTGGGGGATCGAATGCCGCCAACCGGTGAAGAACGCTTCGATCTCGGCATCCGACGGCGGCACCCGGACCTTGCCCAACGAAGCACCCGACTGACGGTTGAACTCATCGATGGGCTGCTCGACCAGCACCCCGGTCGCCCGATGGATCCGACCCTGGTAACGACTGACCATGAACTCGTAGAACAGCGCCAGTGCTCCTGCCTTGCCGGCCCTGGTGCTCACACTGCGGCCCAGCCGGCGCTGCTCGGAAAGGAACCGGTCGGCATCCTGGCAAGTCACTGCCCACAGCGGGCCGGTCACCGAACGGGCGAATTCAATGATCGTCGCCCGGGTATTGCGGATGTGCGAGTCGCTCAAACCAGCCGCTGCCATCGCCAGCGCATACTGATCCACGATCTCCTGCTCGAAGTCCTCGAAGGCCTGCGCACTCCAGAACACCGGGTCCGTGGCGCTGCCACCCGGCAACGCCACCAGTCTCATCAGCTACCAACTTCAGAAGGAGCGAGCATGCGTCGACATTACGCCCAAACCATCACTCTCGTCGACGGTTCATCGGTTCGAGCCCAAAAGGGCTCCCAACCGATGCCACCTGTTCAAACGCGAGTCCTGCCCGCAAACCAAGCCAACGAACCTAAGCGACTAGAGATATCCCCGGAACCGATCCTTGACTCCACCCCGCCCATCCTGCCGACAGAAGGGGGCACGCTGTGAGCGCACCGAACCGCAAAGGCATGGGCCTCGGCGACGCCATCCTCGTATGGCTGGCCATCGGCTTTATCGTCGTCTTCGGCGGCGGCACGTACGCCGCCGCACACATCGGCTCCTGGATGGCAGGCATCGACGCACCGCCGGCCCACCCCATTGACCTGATCGCCGGACTCATCAAGGGCAAGGTGCCCTGGCCGGCCCAGGCCACCGTCGTCGTCTGCGTCACGGCCGGCCTGATTCTGGCCCTGGCCGTCGTCGTCCTGGTGGCGTGGCGGCAGGGCGCGTCCAAGCGCGCCCGGGTCGACAAGGCCGCCCGCTACCTCGGCAGCGGCAAGTCCCTCGCCGCATTCTCCGACAAGGGAGCGCAGGCCAAAGCCGAACGACTGGGAATCAAAGACAACCCCGGCATCGTCGTCGGCAAGGTCGTCTCCACCGGCCAGAAATTCGTCCAGTCCTGGGAAGACCTCAGCCTCGACATCTGGGGACCCCGAACCGGTAAATCGACCTCACGGGTGATGCCCGCGATCCTGGACGCTCCCGGCGCGGTGGTCTCGACGTCGAACAAACGCGACGTCGTGGACGGCACCCGCGGCGTCCGCGAAGCCACGGCCCCGGTGTGGGTGTTCGATCCGCAGAAAATCTCCCAGGAGGAACCAACCTGGTGGTGGAACCCGCTCTCCTACGTCACCGACGAAGAGAAGGCCTACAAGCTCACCCAGCACTTCTCGGTCGGTTCCCGGGTCCCGGGGTCCAAGCCGGACGCCTACTTCGATCCCAAGGCCGAGGACATTCTCTCCTCGTACTTCCTTGCGGCCGCACTGGGCGGGCTGCCCATCACGCAGGTGTACCTGTGGGTGACGGAGCAGGTAAACCGCGAACCCATCAACATCCTCAAACAGCACGATTACGAGCTGCAGTACAGAGGTTTGGAGTCCACGCTGGAACTGGCAGACAAACAAAGGGACGGCATCTTCGGCACCGCCGAGAAAATGATCCAGTGCCTCAAGAGCAGGAACACGCTGCGCTGGGTCGCCCCGACTGGCGATGCAAGCGTGGCCACCGATCGGCGCCGCGAGTTCAACCCGCACGCGTTCGCTGCCTCCCGGGAGACGATCTACATCCTCTCCAAGGAAGGTGCCGGCTCGGCTGCCCCGCTCACAACGGCACTGACGGTAGCCATCGCTGAGGCCATGGAAGAACGCGCCGAGCGCAGCGGCGGCCGCCTGCCCAAACCGGCGCTGTTCGCGCTCGACGAGCTGGCCAACGTCGTCCGCTGGGCCGGGCTGCCCGACCAGTTCAGCCACTACGGCTCCAAGGGCCTGATCGTCATGGGCATCCTGCAATCCTGGTCTCAAGGCGTCGAACTCTGGGGCGAGGCGAACATGCGCAAAATCTGGTCCGCCGCGAACGTCAAGGTCTACGGCGGCGGCGTGGCCGAAGAAGGATTCCTCCGGGCACTCTCGGATCTGATCGGCGACTACAGCTACATCAATGTCTCTGTCTCCTCCGGTAAAACCGGGTCCAGCCGCTCCCGTCAGGAAGGCAAGGAGCGCATCTTCGATGTCTCCAACCTCGCCGAACTCGACCGCGGCCGCGCGGTGGTCCTCGCTTCCGGGGCACCGGCAACACTGGTGCGCACACTGCCCTGGTACACCGGCCCGCACAAGGAAGCGGTGGAAGCGTCCATCCAGAAGTACAGCCCGCAGCCCGAAGTTGAGCCAGTCCCGGTCTCGGCTGCGCCGAACGCGAATCCCTGGGTCACGAAGTAAGGAAGCGCCTCCCTCATGGAAGATGATTTTGGATTATTCGATACCGACACCCCCGACCCCGCTACCAGCCATGGCGAGGGCGCAAAGGCCGGGGAGACACCGGAGCTCGTCTACGGCTCGGCCGAAGAATTCCTGCACGAGCAACTGCTGCCCACCTATGTCCGCAGCGTCACCGGAAAATCAGCAAAATGGTGCACCGAGTGGTACTTCCACCCCGAAGCGGTCTCACGGGTAGCGGCCATGTGGCGGTCCTGGGAGCACCTGCGCCTGGACCCGGCCACCGGCATGAGCGTCTGGTGGCGGGACCACGCAGATCACCACATGAGAGTCCTCCTGGACCCCCACGGACCGTTCTACAACTGCGACATGAAAGAACACCGCGACCCCGAACACCTGGAACCGAAGAGAGCACCGACCGGCTGGTTCCCAGACGTGCGGACGCAGCCTGCATGAGAGTCCGCCTACCGCAAGACATTCAAAGTCCCAAGCCAGGCCCTAGGCGGTTTCACCAGCGATTGTCAGAACCCCCACATAGGACCCGGATTCTGACAGCCCTTAAGAGGCCCGCCAGATGTAGCACTTGAGCTACCTACGCTGGCGCTTTTTACGGACGGGGCAACCGCGCATTGGTGAATCACGGAAACGCGGAGAACCTCACGTCTCGTTTCCATCGGGGGGGGAGTGGTGCGTTGAAGGACCAGCTTATGCGACAACCAGCCAGTGCCCCTTAGTCGCCAACTTTGTTCGAATTCAGGCGCGGACCCAAGGGATCGACGCTTAGAGAGAGGGCATGATGGCAGACCACATGCACTACCCGCGGGAAGTTTCCAGGCGGCGGGCATGGCGGCGGCCGCGATCAAGGAGTTCACGATGCCGCAGGGTCCGGCCGGTGATCGGGACCGGCCAGAGCGGCTCGGCCCGCTGCGCCGTCACGGAGGTCAGGCCTGCGACACCGACCACCAGCGCGGCGTTAACTAGGGCGGTGCTGGGAACCAGAGTGTCGGCCAGAACACCCTGGCGAACGGCTGCAGTGGCTGTGCTCATGTTTACTCCTTCTCAATGCCCGGAAGCATTGCCGGCACACCACTTCCTGACTAGGCTAATATTTTGATTTCCCCGAGATCCTATATATAAAGGGGGCCGATTGCTCATCGGTCCAAGCTTCATATGATCTCCTCTTTTCGAAGAGTCTTCTTTCGGAGCCGGCAGGTTGCACCCAAAGAATGGACCCGTCCGCTGTCACCGCATCAACAACGCCTGAACAAATTACTCTGCCGTTCAAACGGACATCGACGGTAACGCCCTTGAGCACAGCCCAATCCTCGACTTTTACTGGCTTCATCGCCGTCAGTTGTGAGGTCTTCTCCATAAGGAACTGCTTTCCGAGTTAGTGTCATCCACTGGTTGCGTAGCAAGTTGTCTGAGTAGTAATGAGTTGCATCTGCGTGGCTGCTATCACTGCTCGTTTGGACGCGAGCATGGTGGCGGTGGAGCACCGTAATCGTGGCGGTGGGATTGACGATCCGGGTGATCGTCCGGTGCCCCACCGCAGTTAGTAAGCGGCAGGGAGTCGGTCTCCGCGGTGACCTTGGAGATCTTCGTGGTGTCGACGACGACGCAGCCTGCCCTTTGCGGATCTGCGATGCTTCAATGGTTGCATTCGTGCTCATGGCGACTCCAAGGCAGGGCACGATGGGCCACACTATGGCAGCCGGCGCTGAACGCCGCCATCCCCGTCGACGGAGGAGCCAACTAAAATGCCTAGCGAGCTCCACCGCTACATGGACGCTCCGTTGCTGGCCATAGCAGTGGGTGACACACGAATTCCTTAGGATATGGTTGCGCCACCGTCAATCGAGATGGTCTGTCCCGTGACGAAAGCGGCGTCGTCGCCCGCCAAGTACGAAATGAGTGCAGCCAGTTCCCGCGGTTGAGCGAGGCGCTTGATCGCGTGGTTTGCGCTGTAAGAGAGGCGGGACTCTTCGGACATTCCGGCTAGGATCGGGGTCTCCGTAACGCCCGGGGCGATGGCATTGACAGTCACACCAGTATGGGCGTACTCCACCGCAGTCTGTTGGGTGAGTCCCACGACCGCGCCCTTCGAGGCCGAGTATGCAAGGAGACCTGGCTGCCCCTTCAGCGCAGCCATCGAAGAGATATTGATAATCCGCCCCCACTCCGCCGCCACCATTCGAGGGGCGACGGCCCGCATACCGTTAACGGCCCCTCGCACGTTTACGCCCATGACGAGATCCCAGTCGGAGTCGGAGATTTCCTCCAATGTGTCGGGGCCCTTCGCCAGGACCCCTGCGACATTGACGAGAATCGATACGTCATCGCCTGATTGCCTCGAGTTCAGGACAGAGGCCCAGTTCGACTCGTTAGTGACATCGAGTGAGAGCGCCTCAGATGAGCCCCCTGCGTCTTGGATCGCAGTGACCGTCTCTCTGCAATTGCCCAAATCGGCGCAGAGCACGTGAGCGCCATCTTCAGCGAGTCTCAGCGCGACGGCCCTGCCTATGCCCTGGTGTGCACCCGTCACGAGAGCGGTCTTGCCCCGATGGATCTGCGACATCAGCTTACCCTCCTATATACACCATTAGTGCTACTAAGAATCTAGTGTGACTATATAGTTTCTTAGCCTCAGTTCCCTGTCAAGGGTGTCGTTCTTGAGGGATTATAAAAAATACGCCGCGAGCGGGAACGTCAGAGCGATTCTCGAAGAGGTGCGGTCGCATTGAATCAAACCACATGGAGTCGCCAGCGCGGACAGTCGTGTGCTCGAACTCCAGCGAAACGTCGAGTTCGCCCTCAAGTAACAGGAAGTATTCGATGTCCGGATGCCGCACGAAGGCGCGACCAGACGTGGTGGCCGCCCCCGGGGGGTAGGTGACGATCACGAAAAGGACGCTGTGACTACGATCCGTCGTTAGCAACTCCCACGTGACGCCATCCTCAAGCTTGAGGATCGGCCTATCGGGCAGGCGCTGGACAGACGCTTCGATGCCGTTGCCGTTGCCGCTGTCCCCTGCAGATGTGATGAGGTCGTATATTTCGGAAGGTGCGGCTGACGTCGGCGCGGTTCCAGGTAAATGCATGGACGGTGCCGGACGCCTCCGAGACGAAGAGCTTTCCTCTGATGCTCTCGTGCCAAAAAGCGAGTCGAGTGACACTTCCAGCTCGCCCGCGATCGCGAGCATCGTAGATACAGAAGGCAGGGAGAGCCCTTTCTCCAGCTGTGAGATCATCCCAGAACTCAAGTTGAGGCGGCGCGCAAGCTCGCTCTGGCTAATGCCCCGGTTTGTTCGAACCTCACGAAGAGATCGGCCAAATGCCGCAGTCCCGGTCGTTGAATCGTTTTCCCCAGCATTCGCTTGGGGAAGGTGGTCGAGCATATGTTTCAGCTCCTCATGCAGCCACAGACAGTTTAGTAGCACTATACGACATGTAGTGGCGTTTGGTCAGCATGCAGAGTTTCATCAAGACCTTGATGGGTGAAGGTCAGATCTGGACACCCTACTTGTGACACCTGCGGTGAAATCTGGCAATTCAGACGCATAAAGTGCGCTGCCCTTCCCAGGCGATGGCATGCGGACGCAACACGATGGCCCGGACGCTCCACTCGGATGCGTAAGCAGTGCTTAACATCACAAATTTTCCTTGCGCTGGTCCTAGGAACGTATTAGCCTTACTGAGAGCTGCCCATAAGTGGCACTTAGTTTAACTAAGGCTGACTGTCACACTCGGAAGGATATCGCATAGTGCTACACGGTCGAGATGTTCTGCTTACGGAGCGCATTGGACATACTTATCTCCTTACTATCAATAGAGAAGAACGTCGCAATGCGCTTTCGCGCGAGTTCTATGCCCGTTGGGACGAAGAGCTAGAACGCTTCAATGAAGACGATGACCTGTGGGTCCTCGTTCTAACAGGCGCGGGCGATACTGCCTTCTCCTCCGGCATGGACCTTCGGGAGTTCACGGAGCTTCAGGAAGGTGCAGTTCACACTGCTGCGCCTGCTCGACGCAAGGCGCATGTTTGGGCGCCGACGTGGAAGCCAATGATAGCGGCGATCAACGGCTTCGCTCTTGCAGGCGGGTGGGACATCGCGCAACGATGTGACCTGCGCATCGCGTCAGAAGACGCGCGTTTGGGGATCACCGAGGTTCGTTGGAATCTGCATGCTCCTTTTATTGCTGAAAATCACACATTCCCGACGCGGGCTATCGCCTCAGAGGTCGCTTTGATGGGGCAACAAATGACTGCGCAGCGGGCGTATGAGATTGGCTTCGTCAATAAGGTCGTCCCTCAAGCGGACGTCGTACCTGAAGCTCTTAAATGGGCTGAACACATCTGCACGTTGGGCCAGGAATCTGTCCGCAAGCACAAGCAGCTGCTCTACTACGGCCGCATTCTTCCTCAGTCCGAGGTTTCGCACCTCACCGACGAGCTTTTCTATTGGGTCGGCAACAAGCCGGGCGTGGTTGTCGACTCTGCAGTCGGATCGCGTGCGTTCGCAGCCGAAGAAGAACCAGATTTTTCCTCTATGTTCGAACCCGAGCGCCTGCGCTGTCAGGTATGTGGCTCGGAGTACCTCGTCGCCGAGAATGGGCCCCGCACCTCGGTCGAATGTTGTAGCCAATCCGTCAGAGTAGTAGGGGGGCTCTAGCCATGTCGCGGAAACTTCCGTTGGAGGGCATTCGAATCGTTGAGGTCGGTGTGTGGCATGCTGGGCCCGGCGCGAGCGCGATTCTTGGTGATCTCGGTGCCGAGGTAATCAAGATCGAGTCTCCCGTTGGGGACCCCGAGCGGTATCACGGCTCGTTCGGCCCCATCGAGGTCACGCGGGCCGAGCTGCCCGATTGGAGCCTGCTTTTCGAGATGTCCAACCGAAACAAAACCGGAATCGCGGTTGACATGAAGGCGGAAGAGGGGCGTGAGATACTCGCGGCACTAGTTGCCACGGCGGACGTCTTCCTCTGCAATCTGCGCACCTCCGCCCGACCCCGGTTAGGGATCGACTACGATTCGATCCGCGCGCTGAAACCAAACATCGTTTATGCCAGCGCAACCGGTTTCGGACCTCGGGGGGAGAAAGCGGACGACGGCGGGTTCGACCCCATGGGGCAGGCCATCTCTGGCATGCTCTTTCTCGCGGGACACGATGAACCTACCCTCCAGCAGATGATCCTGCTCGACCAGATCACCGCAATTGTCTTGAGCCAGGCGGTCGTTGTGGCCTTGCTGGAGCGTGAGCGCACGGGTCATGGCGGTGATGTTCATGCGTCGCTGTACGGCGCAGCCGTCAACCTGATGTACGCCAACGTGCTGGCGACGAGCGTGCACGGAGAGGAAATCGACGTCTCCTGGCGCCGCGCTGAAAACTCGGCGCTGCGGACCACGTTCCGTTGCGCTGACGGCAAATGGATCATCGGCACGAACCACCCGGAGGAGAAGTACTGGCCAGCGTTCTGCGAGGCGATCGAGCGCACTGACCTGACCCACGATTTACGATTCGCCACCAAGCAGGACCGGCTCGTCAACCGGGCGGAGCTCATCGCATTGCTTGACGAACTTATGCTGAGCAGAACGCAGGCGGACTGGGTCGCCGCATTCCGGGCTCATGGGGTTCTCTTCGCTCCGGTCAACCGCATTAGCGATGTGCTACAGGATAAGCAGGCGCTAGAAAACGGCTACATCGTCGACTACGAGCACCGAGCTTTAGGATCTATCCGCATCCCAGGGTCGCCAGTGATCTACGGGAATCATCCAACCGTCGGCACGCAGTCCGAAGCACCGTCACTGGGCGAGCACACGGACTCGGTGTTAGCCGCACTCGGCGTCACGCCGGACCGCATCGACGAGCTTCGCGGCGCTGGCATCGTCAAATAAATGTCCGTTCAATGCCATAGATTTCGGCTCCCACACGAAGGAAAACAGATGAAAAGAAGCCTAATTACGAAGTGCTTCGCCACCGCAATCGTGGGTGGAGCACTGGTCCTAACCTCTTGCGGCGTGGATAGCGCCGGTTCCGCCCAACCGGCCGGAGGTACGATCGCCGACATGGACCCGGTCGTGGTCAAATGGGCCGATCAGGGGCCGGACTCCGCGGCAACCGGTGTTGCCTTCCGAGCCTTTGCAGAGGAAGTCGAGGAAAAAACCGACGGTAAAGTTACGTTCGAGTACTACTGGAGTGCTGCCCTCCTCCCAGGCGCCGAGTTCCTTTCGGGGGTTGGATCGGGCGTCGCCGACATGGCTCCTCTCCCGCCTGTGTACAATCCGCAAGAGCTGCCTGTTACGAATTGGGCGGCCGCCTTGAACACGTCCGCAGAAGACACGTTCCCATACGACCTATTGCAGCGTGCGGCCACCACTTCAGATCTGTTCGAGGACTCTACGATCCAGGCGGAGTTCGAGAAGAACAACCTCAAGGTCATCACTATCAACCCAAACCCGAGCTACAACCTTGCGTGCAAAGAGCCGATTGAATCTTTGGCATCCCTGCAGGGACGTAAGGTGCGCGCCGCAGGAAACCTCTGGATACAGGAAGCCGAAGCCCTCGGGATGGTCCCTGTAAACCTTCCAACCGCGGAGTTGTATGAGGGTCTCCAACGCGGCGTCGTCGATTGCGTTCTCATTGGGGCAGGGTCGATGAGCGACTACGGAGTATTCGACGTCGCTTCGCACTTCGTTCCGCTAAATGCGAGCTCACCCTTTGTTGCGACGGTCATGAACCTCGACATGTGGAACAGCTTCTCACCGGAGTTGCAGGATGTCTTCCTCGAGGCGGGCGTGAACTTCATGTCCAACCTAGTGGCGGCCGACCTTGAGAAGTACTCCACAGTGTTCGGCGACGGAGGCCCCGGCAAAGATGTCACGTGGTACGACGCACCCGATGTCCGTGAGGCCCTAGCCGCTTACCAAAACGAGCGGATCGCGGGGCTCGCACAAGCCGAAGGGGCACCCGCTAATGCACAGGAGGTCCTGAGCGCGCAAGAACAATCGGGGGCTCACTGGAAAGAAGTCCTGGATGGTCTCGACATCCCCGTAGCCGAAGACAACGCGGATTCCATCAAGAAGGCCTGGATGACGGCCCGCGACATGGACGTCACTCCCTTCTTCGAGAATTTCGCGAAGCGACAGTAGCGACTTTCCCGTGGATGGGGGATCTCGCGGTGCAACCCTATCCACGGGAAACGGAAAGGCGGATCCGCCATGGAAAAAAAGAAATGGGTCGAACCTCTGACCCGGGCTCTCTCTTGGCCGAGCAGGATCCTGTGGGTGATTTCGGCCGCAGTCGTGCTCATCATGGCGCTCCACGTGCTTGCGGACGTCATCCTCAGAAGCTTTACCCACCAGCCACTGCCCGCAACCCTTGAGTTCACCGCCATGTGGTGGATGCCCTTGGTTATTTTTACAGGACTTGGTGCCGCTCAACTCGGGAAGGAACATCTGCGAGTCACATTGTTCCTAGACGGGATCCGCGGGAAAACCCGCCGTGCGGCGGAGTTTATCTCGCTCGCCGTAGCGATGACCGTAATCGGAATGGCCACCGTCTTTGCATTCGAAGGGGCACTCGCTTCAACGCAGATCGGCGAGACAGTGCTCAGCGCGATTGCTGTCCCTGTCTGGCCGATCAAGTGGGTTGCAGCATTTGGCCTCGCAGTATTCATGGTGCAACTTTTGGTGTCGTTCATCGAGGTCGCTGCTGCCTCAAGCGCTGAATTGGAACGGCTCGACGAAGCGGACGAGATCTTCGAACAGATGGAAGAGGAGGTGTCGGGATGAGCACAAAAGCTATCACGCAGCCATCGGAGTCCCCCAAGACAATCCGCAAGACTCAACCGAGTAGCCCCCCACGTTCTGCCTTCGCCTTCTGGCTGTGCACCGCGCTTAGCCTCGTCATCGCGCTGGCGATCCTATACGGGGGTCTTGACCGCACGATTGTTGGTCTCCTGGTGATCGCTCTAACAATCACGGCGATGCTCGCAGGCGTGAATATCGCAGTAAGTATGCTCGGAGCATCGATTCTCGGTCTGATCGAACTCGGCGGGTGGCGTACCGTCGAGTCGACCTTCAGCACGTCGCTATTTAGTGCCGCGGCGAGCTGGCAGTTGAGCGTCATTCCGCTCTTTGTTCTAATGGGCATCGCGATGTGGCGCTCTGGCATGACCGCCCACGTGTACACGGCGGCTCACCAGTGGTTCGGGGGACTTCCCGGAGGACTGGCTATCGGAACAAATTTCGCCGGGGCTGGTCTGGCCGCAGCGAGCGGTAGTTCCGTTGGAATCTCTTACGCCCTCGGTCGCATCGCAATCCCCGAGATGTTTCGGGCGGGGTACTCGCCTGCGCTCGCGACGGGCGTCGTGCAAATGGCAGGTACTCTCGGACAATTGATTCCACCAAGCGTGTTTCTGGTGATTTATGCCGGGGTGGCCCAGGTGCCCGTAGGTCCGCAATTGCTCGCCGCGGTCGTCCCGGGTGTGGCGGTCGCCATCGGATTCGCGCTTACGGTGTTGGTCTGGGTCTGGATCCGTCCGGACGCGGCTCCTCGCGGCGACCGAACTGGTATCACATGGGTAACACGCATGCGATCTTTGTCGGGAGTCGTCCCGCTTGCCGTCGTGATGATAGCTGTTATAGGAAGCTTGTTTGCGGGACTCGCCACACCCACGGAAGCCGGAGCAGTCGGCGCCATCGCGGCCCTCGTAATTGGCTGGCTAATGCTGGGCAGGGGGCGTCGGGGACCGCGTGCCACATGGACATTCGTGCGTGCGAGCCTCTCAGATGCCGCCGTGTCGACCGCCTCGATCTTCCTGCTCCTGATCGCCACGGTGTTATTGAGCCGGGTTGTCACTCTCAGCCAGATCGGCTCGGCGATGAGCGAGCTCGTCGTCAACCTCAACCTGGACACCACCACCTTCTTGCTGCTCCTGATTGTCCTTTATCTGATCTTGGGGCTCGTGCTGGAGCCACTAGCTCTTCTCCTGATTACGATGCCCGTAATGGCAGCGCCGCTCGCCGCGATGGACGTGAATCTTCTTTGGTTCGGCATTTTCCTCGTCCTCCTCGCCGAAATCGCGATTGTCACCCCACCAGTTGGAATGTTGTCGTTCATCGTTCACCGACTCGCACAGAAGCGTGAGGTCAATCTCGGCGTTCGAGTAAAGCTCACGGACGTCTTCCGCGGGGCTGTCCCGTTCATTGCCATGGCGCTGCTACTCGTCGTAATCCTCGTGTTCTTCCCGGACATCGCCCTGTGGCTCCCGAACATCTCTTCCGCTAAGTAGTGCGGGTCAATCCGAAAGGAATCGACAATGCGTCTGCAAGACAAAGTAGTGCTGATTACCGGTGGCGCGTCTGGAATAGGACGCGCGATCGCCGAGGGCGTGGCCGCGGAGGGAGCGCATACGATCGTAGCTGACCTCAATTTCGAAGGAGCCCGCATCGTCGCAGATTCGATAAGCGACGCCGGCGGCGCAGCCCGCGCCATCGAGATGGACGTAACGCGACGCCGCTCCGTCGCTGCCGGACTCGATGAAGTGTGGGATGACATCGGACCTGTGGACGTATACCTCAACAACGCCGGAATTAACCGGCCGATGAAGTTCCTCGACATTACGGAGGACAACTTTGAACGAATCATCTCGGTGAACGCACTTAGTGTTCTCATCGGCACGCAAGAATTTGCGAAGCGCGTGATCCGTGACAAGCGCCGAGGCAAGGTGATTAACACGGCATCCATCGCAGGCCGGTCGGGATTCCCAAGTTTCGCGCCCTATAGCGCGGCGAAAGCAGCAGTCATCTCGCTAACGCAGGCTGGCGCGCGTGCCCTCGCCGCGGACGGGATTACCGTAAACGCGTTCGCCCCCGGTGTCGTCGCGACTCCCCTGTGGGAGCAATTAGACAAAGATCTCGCCGCGATCGGTGAAGAGGATTCTGGGTTCGCCGCCATGGCGGACGGCATTCTGCTCGACCGACCCGCACAACCAAGTGACATCGTTCCCACTGCCGTGTTCCTCGCCAGCGCGGACTCGGACTACATCACAGGGCAGGTAGTCCCAATCGAGGGTGGCATGATCCTGACGTAGTGGCAGAAATCCTGAATTCAGCCGAGTGACCGAGCAGTCAGCATCTCCTTGACAGGTGCTGTCACTGCTTGGGCCAGGCTGCACAGCCGGTGTGCTCTTATGCAAAATACCCGAAGAGGCCATGAGTGACCATGAATCAAGATCTACAGGGAAAAACGGCGATCATAACCGGGGCCAGCCGTGGCATCGGTCTCGGTATCGCCCAGGAGCTTATTGAAAGAGGAGCCAAGGTCTGCTTGACCGCCCGGACAGCTGAGACACTTCAGCAGGTCGTTAAGGCATTTCCCGAGGATTCCGCCATCTTCGTGGCGGGAAAGTCCCACGATCCCTCCCACAGGAGGGAAGTGCTAAATGCTGTCGCCACGAAGTTCGGGGGCTTGGACATCCTCGTTAACAACGCCGGCATCAACCCGGTATATGGACATCTGGCCGACCTGGACTTGAATGCGGCCCGCAAGGTGTTCGAGGTAAATGTCTTCGGGACGCTCGCCTGGACCCAGGAGGTTCTCCGGCACCCCGGGCTGAATTTTCGCCAGCGGGGCGGCCGGATCGTGAACCTTTCCTCGGTCACAGGTGAGAGACCTTCACCGAACATCGGCCTGTACGGAGTGAGCAAGGCCGCCGTTTCCCATTTGACCCGGACGCTTGCCGTCGAGCTGGGCCCAGAGGTGCGCGTGAACGCGGTGGCACCTGCCCTCGTGAAGACGAACTTCGCCAAGGCCCTTTATGAAGGCAGGGAAGAAGATGTCACGAGCCAGTACCCGCTGGGCCGGCTGGGGACTCCCGAAGACATCGCCAAAGCCGTGGGCTATCTGGCCTCCGATGACTCCACTTGGGTTACAGGGCAGGTCATCAACCTCGATGGCGGCCTCATCGTGGCCGGCGGCAGAGCATGACCGTTACCGGTCAGTGACGGAAGGAAAGCCATCATGACAACCGCCCCCACCCGCGTCCAGCACACTCAGGAAACCGTTGAGGAACTCCGCCTCAAGGTCAGACGCTTCATCCACCGGCAGGTCATTCCGGCCGAGCCCCGCCCCGGCGAACAGCTCGACGCGTCCACCCGCAACAGGCTACAGCAGGCTGCAAAAGACGCCGGGGTCTTCGCCCCTCATGTCGGCGTCGAGTTTGGCGGCCAGGGCGTGCCCATCGAGTGGTGGTCGTCGGTCTTCCAGGAGGCCGGATACTCCTCGATCGGCCCTGCCGTACTCAACTGTATGGCCCCGGACGAAGGCAATATGCACATGCTCGGGCTTATCGCCACCGAGGAGCAGAAAGAGCGGTTCCTCGCCCCACTGGCCTCCGGTAGGATCAGATCCTGCTTCGGCATGACCGAACCGCATCCGGGTGCTGGTTCGGACCCCTCCGCCCTGCGGGCTACGGCACGCCGAGAGGGCAACCAATGGGTCCTGAACGGACACAAGCGGTTCTCCTCCGGGGCGAACGGCGCCGGCTTCTGCATCTTCATGGCCCATGCCGACGCCACAGACACGACGCCCGAAGGCGCCACAATGTTCCTGGTGGACATGGACACTCCGGGGGTGCATATCGGCGAACCGATCCACACCATCGACCGAGCCATTATCGGCGGGCACCCCCACATGTACTTTGAGGACGTGAGGGTAGCCGATGACGCCGTTCTAGGTGAGGTCGGTCGCGGCAACAAGTACGCACAGGCGCGCCTCGGCCCTGCCCGACTGACCCATTGCATGCGGTGGCTTGGGCTCGCCCGACGCGCCCTGGACATCGCACTCGACCGCGCCGATCGCCGGGAACTCTTCGGGTCGGAGATGTACAAGCTAGGCATGGCCCAAGAACTCATTGCTCAGTGCGAGATCGACATCGAGACCTCGGATGCAATCATCACCAAGACGGCCCGGCTGCTGGCCGAGGACCCAAAGGCGGGCCAGAACTTGTCCTCCATCGCCAAAGTCCACTGCTCGGAGGCAATCTACCGTGTTATTGACCGGTGCATCCAGATCTGCGGCGGAGACGGCGTCTCCGACGGACTGCCGCTTGCCCAGTTTCTCAATGAGGTCCGCCCGTTCCGCATCTACGACGGCTCTACAGAGACCCACAAGTTCGCCATCTCTCGGCGTGCGTCTTCACGACGCCGGAGGGAGGTCCAAGCCGGTGCTCCCTACCAAGGCGATGCCGTGGTCCGCAAGGAGGGCGACCGCTGATGGTAGCCCTGACGCAGACCCGACCGGACGGCGTGGAGGTCGTCGCCACCTTAGACGAAGCGCAGTCCTTGGAGGTCCCCCCCTTGCTCGTGCTGGAGTCCGTGACGTCGTTCCTCGACGCACAGGGGCTCGGCTCCGGGCCGCTCTCCTGGGAACGGATCGGTGACGGTCAGTCCAATATCACCTACCGCATCCGACGGGGCTGGGAGACTTTCGTGCTGAGACGTGGCCCGCGCCCGCCCCTGGCGAAATCCACCCATGACATGGTCCGTGAGGCCCGCGTCCAACAGCTCCTCGGCGCCCAAGGCGTGCCGGTCCCGGAGATCCTGGCCATCTGCGAGGACGATTCCCTGCTCGGCGTTCCGTTCTACGTGATGTCTTTCCTAGACGGCGAAGTCATCACGAACTCTATTCCGGCCGCTTTGGAAGGCTCGGACCAAAGGGATGCCACCAGCCGAGCCGTAGTGGACACCCTGAGCCTGCTGCACTCGGTGGACGTCAGCAAGGGTGACCTGGCCATGCTTGGCCGTCCGGAGGGATATCTGAAGCGGCAGGTCCAGCGGTTCGCCGGGCTTTGGGACGTCAATACGACGCGTAGCCTTCCCCAAATTCATCAGATCACCGACTGGCTCGAAGCCAACATCCCGGACACCCAAGTGGTGTCCCTCGTTCACGGTGATTACCGCATGGGCAACCTCATGTTCGGCGGCCAAGCACCGGCCGCGGTGATCGGCATTCTCGACTGGGAGATGTCGACTCTCGGTGACCCGCTGGCCGACCTTGGATACTTCACGGCGACCTACACCGAGGCCGGCAGCGCGACCACAGTCATGGAGCTGACCTCCGTGACAGCGCAGCCGGGGTATTGGACCCGCGAGAAGTTCGTGACCCGCTACGCCGAACAGAGCGGTCTGAACGTCGATGCGCTGCCGTGGTACCAGACCCTGGCACTGTGGAAGTCATCGATCTTCTGCGAGGCCATCTACACCCGCTGGCTCAAGGGCGAACGCCCCCACGACACGGTCTTCGGTCCGTCACTCGAGGCCGGCATCCCTCACCTATTGCAGCAAGCCACCACCTACATGAGCCAATTCTGACCGTGTGATCTTCGGATACGAACTCTGGTCCCCACCGAGTCCGCAGGAGAACCGATATGCCCTCAAACCCGACGGCTGAAGTCGACTCATGGGCAACGCCTCGCCAGGAGTCACTGCGACCACGTAGCGAATTACCCGTGAGGGACTATGTGTGGTCCTGGGTTCATGCCGAGTCTCCACGCCAAACCGCTCCTGATGGGGCGATGCCCTCGACCGTTCGTTCGGTTATGAGAGAAGAAACCAACGTCGAGCACATAAGCCTGGGTCACCGAATCCAGATTCAAGAAATTGGAGCGACCGTGCACTTGCAACCGCGGAATATTGACGAGCTGAGAGCCAAGAGATCCCGCAAGCTCTCTCCATCAGGCAACGGTCAGGCCCGGATCAGCACGACCGCAGAGGCAGAAATGGGTGCGACCCATGGCTAGAGACGAACGGGTTGTCGTTGTCGCAGGTGCACGGACGCCCATCGGTTCCTTCGGGTCCGCTTTGCGGACGGTTCCGGCCCATGTGCTTGGCGCGACCGCCGCCAAGGGAGCTCTCCACCGGGCCGGCCTTGCACCAGACACAGTCGACGAGCTCGTCATGGGCTGCATCGGCCAGGTCGGTCCGGAAGCATACAACGCCCGTCGCGTTGCGCTTGAATCCGGTATGCCCGAAAGCACGCCGGCTTTCAACGTCAACCGACTGTGCGGAAGCGGACTCCAAGCGATCTGGGGGGGTGCCCAAGAACTACTCTGGGGCGGAACTGACGTCGTAGTGGCCGGCGGCAACGAAAGTATGAGCACCATGCCTTTTCTCGACTTCAACGCACGGTTCAATAACCGGCTGGGCGACCGGGAACTCGTCGACGGCACAGTTGCCATGCTCACCGATCCGTTTAGCGGGTCACACATGGGTGTAACTGCCGAGAATGTCGCCGAGAAGTATGCAGTGTCCAGGGGCGAGCAAGATGACTTTGCCGCAGAGAGCCAGCGCCGCGCAGCTTCCCAGAAGGCCAGGACTACCTTCGCCGAGGAAATCGTCCCCGTCATGCAGCAAGGCAGGAGTGCTCAAATGGTCGACACCGACGAGCATCCAAAACCGGCAACGACCGCCGAGAAACTCTCCAAGCTGCGCCCCGTATTCCGAGATGGCGGTACAGTGACCGCTGGTAATTCCTCTGGGATTAACGACGGGGCAGCTGCAGTGGTGCTCATGCGGGAAAGGGACGTGGCTGCCCAGCGCCTTCACGGACTGGCAACTCTAGAAGCGGTATCAACGGCCGCCATGTCCCCTGACTTAATGGGCTACGCCCCAGTCTTAGCGCTGGAAAAGCTCTTCGCCCAAACCGGCCTGACTGCGCAAGACATAGGCGTTGTAGAACTCAACGAAGCTTTCGCAGCGCAAGCCGTCGCTGTGATACGGGACGCAGGTCTCGACCCCGAACGCACTAATCCGTACGGAGGAGCAATCGCCTTGGGCCACCCAGTCGGCGCAACCGGGGCGATCCTCAGCGTCCGCGTCGCGCTAGAACTACAACGAAGCAACCTAGAGTATGGGATCGTCACGATGTGTATAGGCGGAGGTCAAGCCTTAGCCGCCCTCTTCCGGAGGTACGACAGGTGAAGCCAATCCAAACCGTTGGCATCGTCGGGTCGGGCACGATGGGACGTGGAATCGCCCACGTCGCATTAGCGTCCGTCGGTCTTTACGTGACACTGCTCGACAGCCAACCACAAGCGTTAGCTTCCGCACAGGCACAGCTCGCGATCGAGTACGACCGACTCGAGACACAGGGAACAATCTCGAGCGAGGAGCGAACCAGACGGGAAGGCGCACTCTCGCTAGCGACGTCCTACGACGAACTCTCCGGGTGCGACCTCATTATTGAGGCGGTGCCCGAAGTCCCGGAGATCAAATTCTCCGTCCTCCGTGAAGTCGCAGCAGTCGCTGGGCCCGCAGCAATCATCGCAAGCAACACCTCTTCGATGTCGATCACGCACCTCTCGTCAGCGGTAACTAATCCGCAGGCGTTCTTTGGCGTCCACTTCTTCAACCCAGTACCGCGCATGCAGCTTGTCGAAGTTGTGCGGACCCCACTTTCCGACAAGCGCCTTGAAGAGCCCATAGTCACATTCATCCTGGAGCGACTTCAGAAAACGCCAATTGTGGTGGAGGATCGACCCGGCTTCGTCGTCAACGCCCTGTTGGTACCGTTCCTACTCGCCGCTGCACGCATGCTCGACACGGGATATGCCACTGCCGAGCAAATCGATGAGGGCCTGAGGCTCGGTGCCGGACACCGTATGGGGCCACTCGCGCTCAGCGACCTGATCGGGCTTGATGTACTCCGGGATATCGGGGAGGCAATCCACAAGGAAACTCGTGACCCCGCCGTTGTGATTCCTAACAACCTGCGTCGCCTAGTGGATGCGGGGCGACTTGGTCGCAAAAGCGGCGCGGGCTTCTTCACCTATGCATGACGTCCGAGCGACGGACCAGCAAGATCCTGCAAGCATGGGGGTGAGCTCTAGGGTATTGACTTCGGCAGTGCCCGACGGTGCATGAAGGGCCCGAACATACGGCAAACCTGCCGACAAACTCGTAATTAGGATCTAGGCGGGCCTTCGCATGGAGGTTCAAACGATCCCAGTCCACGAACTAGGCCCTACAGAAGTTTGAATCCTTTCCGGAAGAATCCGTTCATCTACTCCACCATTCCATCGGACCGAGAGGTCCGTCACCGGCAGCTCGCAGATATGTTTAGCCGAGCCCGTCCACGAAGGATGCGTCGGTTCTGTCGGCAGTCCCTGCCCAATAGGCTCGAGCGGAGCGGGCTCGTACAGCGCGGATTCAATCGGTGAATGCAACAACCTGAAAGGGGTTGTTGCATGGATTTCTCCGATCCAGCGTCGATTCGTCTTGTTGAGTTGGTCCGTTCCGGGCTCTCACTGAAGAAGGCGTCGTACCAGGCTGGCTTGTCTTACGACCAGGGAAGAACGCAGTGGGCAAAGCTTGATGGCCGGGAGCTGCAGGGCGGCAGGCTGGGCGGCCTGCCGAAGCCACCCCGCCCCAAGCCTGCCGTCAGGAGCCGCGGACCGTGGGAATTCACTGATTCTGCCTCGCTGCATTTCGTGGAGCTGGTCAGATCCGGCGTATCCATGCTGGCGGCCTCACGCGAGGCGGGACTGACCTACGACCAAGGCAGGACCCGGTGGGCAAGACTGGGCGACGTGAAACTGCAACTAGGCGCGATCGGCGGGATACCGCGGCCGAAGAAACCGCGGGGACTGACCCCGGATGACATCCCGGCTGCACCGGCAGGCCCGTGCACGGGCCCGGTGACCTTCTATGAACGGTGCATGATCCAACTGCGGCTCCAGGACGGGTGGAAACAAGCCAGGATCGCCAAAGAACTGGGCAGGGATCCGAGCGTGATCAGCCGTGAGCGGCACCGCAACCTGAACAAGGACAGCATCTATGACGCCAGATGCGCCCAGCGCAACGCCGAGAAGCAGCTCAAGCGGCCCAAAGGGTTCAAGCTGTTGGCCAGCCCGGAACTGGTCAAGTTCGTCGAGGACAACATGGACGACGGGTGGAGCCCGAAACTGATCTCCGACGTCCTCAAAAGTCTCTACCCGGAGAATAGAGACATGCAGGTATCGCACGAGACGATCTACCAATGCCTTTACGTTCAAGGCCGGGGTGTCCTTCGTCAGGACCTCTACCGCTGCTTGAGCCTCAAACGCAGTTCCCGACGCTCCCACAGCCGAACAACCAGCATGCGGGGCAGCCGCTACGAAGATGCGCTGACCATCCGCCAGCGTCCTCCAACCGTTCAGGACCGTGCCGTGCCCGGACACTGGGAAGGGGATCTCATCCTCGGTGCCGGCAACACATCGGCGATCGGCACGCTCGTCGAACGATCGACCAGGTTCACGATTCTGCTGCATTTGCCCGGGGACCATACCGCCCATACCGTCGCCGAATCGATGCTGAAGGCCATGGCCGAACTACCCTGGCATCTGCGCCGCTCGATCACTTGGGACCGCGGGGTCGAACTCGCCGACTACGACCGGATCATGCTTGAGCTGCAAGCGCCGGTCTACTTCTGCGATCCGTACTCGCCCTGGCAGCGAGGCTCCAACGAAAACACCAACCGCTTATTGCGGCACTGGTTTGAGAAGGGCAGCGACCTCGCCGGCCATACTCCCGAGGACCTCCGCCGCGTCCAGGACAAACTCAACAGCAGGCCGCGACCAACGCTGAACCTAAAGATTCCGGCCCAAGCACTGACCGAGCTACTCCTGCCACAGGTAGCCTGAGCCCGACTACAAAATTGCATTCACCGATTGAATCCGCCCAGGAACCCAGGTCGCACTGCAATGCCCGGCCAGGTTCATGGACCAGCCGGTACCGGGGCAGCCGGCAGGCACTCCGGCCGGGTCAGGACGGACCCCTTCAAGCCATCGTGTTCGTCCAGCACCTGGCCGACAGCGTAGGCTTCCTGGCCAGCAGCGACCGCACGCGCTCCGAATAGGCCTCGAAGCACGATCCACGGTCCGATTCACCACATCTTTATACGAGCCATGCTGATCGGCGGTAATCGATGCGGGGGACGACACCGGATCACAAGCGCACAGCTCCAAAAGGGCACGAGGTTTGCACACCTTCAGTAACGGAAGTGTCCCGGTGTTCGACATCCGCATAGTTCTCGAGAGGAACCTGCAACATCGCAGTCACCTGGCTGCGGAGAAACACCAATCATGGCGCCCATCCAAGAGTTTTCTGGTGTAAATCTGTGCCCGCAATCGAGACAAAGGCTTGGCCTTTGGCTTGGCCTTCTAAAAAAATTCCGTAGATACTGTCGCATCACTAGCACTTTCGATGATGGAGACAACTTAGGTGAACTCCAGCCTCTGAACTTGGAAGCAGCATACTGGTCGATACAAGAGTGCGCGATGTTGTAGGCGGTAGTTAGGCCTTTGGAGTTCGCGACCGCGTCGGGGCCATATACGGATGTGAACAGCGTCGTGATCTAAACGGAGTGGGGCCACCAACCGGAGGTCCTATTGTCCTAATTAACCCACGCCAGCGCCGTGCTTTCCGGGTCAAGCCGCGTAGCTCGTGGGGGACGAGAGCTGACCGAGCACCGGGCCGCGCGCTGTGACGACCGCGAAGACGTGGACGGACCGCTACCGGTGATGGGAGCCGCGGGGGATCCCGGACGCCGCCCTGGTGCCCCGCCGCCCCCATTCCGGCATCCGTCAGGACTTCATCTTTGATAGCTCCTGCTCGAACCAGTCGCCGGCGTGCTGAGCGCACTGCTCCAGCAACGAACGATTGCTGTAGAGCGCAAGGTGGTCGGACTTAGGGATAACCTTCAGGTCCTTCCGAGTGGTAGGGATCGCGTTGTAAGCCGCGATCTCCTGGTCCCATAACGTGATGTCGTCGTTCTCGGCCACGATTACGAGTGTAGGAGTGTTCACTATGCGTGGCAGGTATGGACGGACGTCGTAGGACATTAGGAGGTCAACCGACTCGAGTGTGGAGTTGAAACTGTAATTGGGTGCTACACCGGTCCGGAACGCGTCGAAAACGCCATATCCTTCGGGAAAAGGCCAAGCCGAAGTCTCCGCGGCGGTATCCAGGGTGAAGTGGGGGACCATGACGTCCACGCCGTCCGTGAAGCGGCGCCGCCGTGCATCGAGGATCTCGGCCTCCAGACGCCGAAAATTTACCGTCCCATGGTTCAGCCTCATGTTTAGGTATCCATCGATTACCGGTATCTGCGACACGATACAACGTACGCGGCTGTCGATCGCTGCGAGAACGAGCGCGTGTCCTCCGCTGTACGAAAGTCCCCACGCACCAATGCGGGTCGCATCAATCTCCGGCAACGTCTCGGCGTAAGAGATGGCGTTGCGGTAATCTTCGATCTGCGCATGCGGGTCGATGTGCTGCCGCCGGTCGCCATCGCTGTCGCCGAAATTCCGATAGTCGAAAAGAAGCGCCGCGATTCCCCGCGAAGCGAATTCCTCAGCATAGTGGGGTTGTACAATCTCCTTCACATAACACCATCCACCAGCCATGACAACGAGAGGGAATGGACCCTCGCCCTCCTCAGGCAGGTAGAGCCAACCGCGGATAGTCGTTCCTTCACTACAGAATGTTATGTCTTGTCTCATGTCATCTTCTTTCGTGGCAGCGAGCGGATTTCAAGAGCAGGGGAGCCGACCAGCAACTCGCGCAAAATATGCTTTTGCACTTTGCCCGAAGGCGTGCGGGGGAGTGCTTCTACAGCGAGAAGCGCCTCGGGGTACTTTTGAACAGCCAGATCAAACGAAGCCAGGTGACGAGTGATTTCCTGAAGGTTGATCCGTCCATCAGCGACGACAACGGCGCATGCTCGTTCGCCCATTAGCGTGTCGGCGAAGCCGACAACGGCGACATCGCGGATAGCGGGATGTTGGACCAAGAGGTCTTCGACCTCTTTCGCGCTAATATTTTCGCCACCCCTGACGATGATGTCTTTCTCGCGACCGACGATCGTGATGGAGCCGTCCTCGTCGATTCGCGCGAGATCACCGGTGCGGAACCACCCGTCGTGCGCAAATGCGGACGCGTTATCCGCCGCGTCCGCATATCCGACGAAGAGTTCCGGACCGTGAACTTCAAGACTGCCGACGCCGTCCCGTACGGAGACGAGCCGCGCACGATTCGCGCCGATAGGATGTCCCTCCGTGTGCATGCGCACCTTTGTTTCGGAGTGGGGATGCACGGTGCACAGCGTCGGTATTTCCGTCGAGCCATAGGTACGGGCTACCTGTGTCTTCATTTTCGTTTCGGCAATCTCAACGAGACTTGCCGGGATGTCAGCTCCCCCGCAGATAAACAACCGAAGATGACTAGTACGTTCGAACTCGCCGTAGGCTTCAGCCAGACCCTGAAGGAAGGGCGTTGCGCCGACAGTCATATCGCACTCTTCCTGCTCGATCACCCGCATCGCGACCAGCGGATCCCAGCGATCCTGAAGCACAACCAGTGAGCGGGTGATCAACGGCATCAAGACTCCGTAGAGAAGTCCCGTGATATGAGTCAGTGGTGACGGCATGAAAACCCTTTCGCCCTCAAGGCCGAATACCGTATCCAGAGAGGTTGACTCACCGATCAGTGTCGCGTGGGTATGTAGAACCCCTTTCGGACGCCCCGTGGTACCCGAGGTGTACATGAGCAGTGCGATGGCGTCTTGGTTGAGAGGTACTCGCGCAAAAGGTGGCGGGGCATCTGGAATATTCGTTGTCGTCAGATCCAGCACCACAGGCGCTTCCTCACCGGCATGCGAAGAGACCGTTGCCTGGGCCAAAGCCGCAGATTGGTCGGCAGCAATGATGACCTTGGGGTTCCAAAGTGATAGGATAACCCCCAATTCGTGCCCTCTATATATCGGGGTGACAGGATTCGCGATTGCACCGAGACCCCAGATGGCGTGCAGGATTGCAATAATTTCCCAGCGGTTGGGTAACTGCACTAAAACGACGTCACCTTCGGCCACACCGTGACGTTGGAGCAGCTTCTGCCATCGAGCGGCTTCTCTGGCGATGTCAGCGACGGTCAGTCGCACGGCACCATCGATGACATACAACTCGTCGGCTCGTTCGGTTACGTTTTTCAGGAGCAAGTCTGTGATCGTCGTACTATCTAGCTGGTGAGCCGGATAACTATGACGGTTCGCGAATGTGGGCGTTAGTGACATTATTTTGCTCGCTCTCAGAATGCAACGGTGTCGCGGATCGTCTGCGAGATCTCCAGAGCGTTAGGCAGCCACTCTCGCTCCAAGGGCGGAGAGTAGGGTGCCGGCGAGAACTTCGCTGCTACGCGCACGATCGGCGCGTCCAGGTACCAGAAACCGTGACGGGCGGCGTAGGCCGCGATTTCTGCGCCCACCCCGAATTGCTCGACTGCCTCGTGGACGATGACGAGGCGACTCGTCTTCTTGACTGACTCCATGACCTGCGCCCGGTCCCAGGGTGAGATTGTACGGAGATCGATGACTTCGACCGAGATACCTTCGCTTTCCAGCTCCTCGGCGACCTCCGCGCACGTAAGTACCATGCGGGAGTATGACACCACAGTCACGTCAGTGCCGGACCGGACGATCCTTGCGCGGCCGATAGGGACTCGATGGTCGCGCACTGGAGCAGGAGAGCGCCGCCCGTAGAGTCCGCGGTTCTCAATGAAGACGACGGGGTTCGGGCTCTCCATCGCGGTTCGCAATAACCCGTAGGCGTCAGAGGAGGTCGCGGGCATCACAACAGTGAGGCCGGGGATGTGCGCGAGCAACGCCTCGAGGCTTTGCGAATGCTGGCTGCCTGCCGACTTGCCCGCACCAAACTGCGTTCGGATTGTCATTCCCAGCTTCGCCCGTCCAGCGGTCATGAAATGCATCTTCGCCGCCTGATTGAGAATCTGGTCGAAGGCAGCTCCGATGAAATCGACGTACATGACCTCGACCAACGGGGTGCCGCCAGCCATTGCGCCTCCGACTGCTAGGCCGAGGAGCGCTGACTCGGAGATCGGAGTATCGATGACGCGGTCTCCGAACCGATCCCACAAACCGCGGGACACTCCGAACACTCCTCCCCCCTTTGCTACATCGATTCCGGCGAAGAAGGCGTCGGGCGCGTCTTCCAGTCCATCGGAGATCGCTTTTCTAATTGCCTCGATATACTTCATCTGCTCACCCGCGATCAGGCCCTTCTCCTTGACCGCGGGCTCAAGCTGTAGGACGTAATCCGCAGCACCGCCCACTTCAGGATCCGGTTCGTTCCACGCCCATTCAGCCGCGGCGGCGATTGCAGTCGCGGCACGCTTCTCGATGTCGAGCAGGGTGCTGGGGCTTACTCCCTCATTGAGGAGGATCGTCTTCGCCCGTATGATCGGGTCACGTTCGAGTGCCTCTTGGAGATGTTGCGAATCGCGGTACTTTTGTTGGTCGCCTTCGTAGTGTCCGTGGAATCGAGACACGAAAGCTTCAACCACAAGCGGGCCATTGGACCGCGCTTCTGTGACGGCGCTGGTCATCGTTTCGATGACCTGGAACAGGTCGCTTCCATCGACCGCTATATACGGTACGCCATACCCCCCCGCGCGTTGGGAAAGCGTCACAGGGTGGCCGTCGGCAGCGGCTGTAAACTCGGCATAGCCGTTATTTTCGCAAAAGAAGATCACCGGCAGGCGCAACAGCGCAGCGAGATTTATCGACTCGTGAAAGAAGCCTTGGGCGACAGCCCCGTCGCCGAAGAATGCAACGGACACAGCACCCGTGTTACCCAGGCGTGCGGCCAAAGCCGCGCCGACTGCGATCGGCAATCCTGCACCGACGATGCCATTGGCACCGAGGATTCCGATGGTGGGATCGGCGATGTGCATCGACCCTCCGCGTCCGCCCACGGATCCGCTAGCGCGCCCGTATAGTTCGGCTAGCATTTCGCGCGCACTCATTCCCTTGGCAAGACAGTGTGCGTGCCCTCGGTGATTTGAAGTGATCCAGTCGCTTGCCGCCAGCGGTGTGCACGCGCCCAAAGCCGAAGCTTCTTGGCCAAGGGCAGTGTGGACGAACCCGGGGATCCTCCCTGCGGCGTACTCCGCCGAGACCACCAGCTCGAACTCGCGGATTGTGCACAACTGCTCGTAAAGGGCGAGCCGATCCACGAGCGGTCCTGCCGAAACCGACTGGACATCCGGAGCCTCAACGGGCATGACGATCGTTTCCCCTCTACTCGCTTGCATGTGCTATCCGAACCGCGCGACGTCGTTAGCCAACGTTGAGCGAGACGTTAGGTGTTCGCTGAACCAGCTACCAGCCGCCTTTGCCGCGTAGTCCAGTGCTGTTAGGTCGCTGTAGAGGGTCATGTGATCGATGCCAGGTAGGACGACCCATTCCTTTGTAGGGCAGGGAATCGAGTTGAAAACGTCCAGCTCCACGTCCCAAAGGGTGATGTCGTCGTCATTGGCCACAATCATCATGGTGGGGACGTTGATCAACCTATGAGCGTATGGAGCTGCATTGTAGGCCATGAGATTCTCCACCGAGGCAACGGTATTTCGGTGCTCATGCCGAGGCGCCTGAGTCTCTTTGAGCATGACGAACGTGTCCCGGACCTCGTCTAGGGGCCAAGTGGTGAGCGGCGCATCCGTTGCCTGCGGCGATGCAGACATCCCCATGTAGGTGTGCTCGCCGGTCTGAGCGAAGTGCTGGCGCGCCTCGGCGACGAGGCGCTTTAGCTTTCGGAAGCGTTCCGTGCCGTGAACTCGCCACATGTTCAGGTAGCCATCAATCACGGGGACGTTGGAAACGACAGCCTTTACGCGATCGTCAATAGCTCCAAGGATCAGTACGTGGCCACCGCTATACGAAATGCCCCATGCGCCGATCCGCTCCGAGTCGACGTCCGCCCGATTTGTGAGGTAAGTGATCGCGTTCTTGTAGTCGGCGATTTGATCCCACGGATCGAGATGTTGGCGGAAGGCGCCGTCGCTGGCACCGATATTTCGGTAGTCGAACACTAGTACTGCAAAACCGCGTTTGACGAACTCCATTGCGTACTGCGGCTGACGCAATTCCTTCACGTAGCACCAACCGCCAGCCATCACGATGGTTGGATAAGGGGCCGGGCCCTTCGGACGGTAAAAATCCCCCCGTACAGTGACGCCGTCGCTCAGGAACTCGACTTCTTCGACGACGGCGAGATCCTCGCTGAGGAGACCCATTTCTTCAACGCTCATGTTATGCCGCACCTTCCCTGGCGAAAGCCAGTCATTTGCTCTTGCTCTAGATAGAAGAATTTACTTCCACTAACAATTTCTAAGTGAGACTGGCCACACTGTCAACCCTACTTATAATTTGCGTATAGTCCTGATAGTGTGACGCCACGGACCTGAGGAGAAGACATGCTGGCACGCGATCAGTTCGCAATAGTTGGACTAGGAGTCACGGAGCAGGGACTAACGCCGGGGCTACGGGGAATCGACCTTCGGGTGCAGGCGCTTCAACTCGCTTGCTCGGACGCCGGGCTTCAACCAATTGATGTCGATGGCTACGTCTATCAGGACGGCATTAGCGATGCCGCATACGGCCATGGCGGAGACGTTATGAAGATGCTGGGTGTCATCCCGAATTTCGTGTGGGCTGTAGAAGGCGGCGGAAGCAGCGCCATCGCCTGCATACTCGCCGCATGCGCGGCGATTGAGTCAGGTCAGGCGAACGTGGTGGCGGTGAGCTACGCCGATACGTCCCGTAGCCGTGGCGCCCTGGTCGGGCAGGCCGGCACAAACGGAGGGGGTCTTAGTGTAGATGTGGACAATTTCGGGACGTACGGAATGTATTCGCCAGGCGCAGATCATGCCCTCGCAGCGCGCAGACATATGCACTTGTTCGGCACGACGAAAGAGCAACTTGGGCAAGTGGCCCTTTCGGCGCGAACCTATGCATCGATGCGCCCTGAAGCCATCCTGCACAACCGTTCTCTTACCATGCAGGAATACCTCAGCGCAACACCGGTGGCGGACCCACTTAATAAGTATGACTACTGCCTTGTCGCGGACGGTGGAACTACGTTCATAGTTACGAAGGCCGACCGGGCACATCACTTGGCGACCCGGCCCGTGATGATTTCCGGCATCGGTATGTCATCATCGTTCGGCGTTGACTACGAGCGGACTAAATACAGCATTATGGGCGTAGAACGAGCGCGGGAGAGGGCCTTCGGGATGGCGGGAATGAGAGCCGACGAGATCGACACCGCGCAGCTATACGACTGTTTCACGATCACTGTCCTGATGGCTTTGGAGGCCTACGGGTTTTGTCCAATTGGAGAGGGAGGGCGCTACATCGAGGACGGAAACCTTCAACTCGACGGACTTCTTCCAACCAACACTGCGGGAGGAGAGCTGGCATGGAGTTATCAGCAAGGGTTTACACCAATCGTCGAGGCTGTCCGTCAGCTACGCGAGGAATCAGGTGCCAGTCAGGTTGCGGGAGCCGAGACGGCTTTCGTAAGCGGGCACGGCGGCATCACTTCCACTCCAAACATGGACTACGCAGAAGCGGCCATGATCCTGAGTAAGGGGGCAAAGTGACACACTATAATCGTCCACTCCCGGCGATTTCTCCAATTGACCGGCCATATTGGGCGGCGGCTCGCGAGCACACACTACTCGTCCAGGTTTGTGAGCGGTGTGAACGATACAATCTGCCCGCCTCAATGGCGTGCCCGGCCTGTGGTGGGGCGCTGCGCTGGACGGCCGCGTCAGGACGTGGAATTGTTCATACATTCACGATCTTCCATAAGGCTTACCATCCTGGTTTCGCTGATTCCCTTCCTTACAATGTGAGCATCGTCGAGCTTGACGAGGGTCCGCTCGTTCTGACGAATGTCGTTGACGTCGATGCCCATGATTTGAAAATCGGCGATGCCGTCGAAGTGCTGTTCGACAGCGTTACAGAAGAAGTAACTCTTCCACGCTTCCGAAGGATCAACAGCTAGCCATATAGCGCGGTGCACTGAAGGTCCGCCGCCAGCTGATAGATCCCTCACTGGGAGGTAAGGTAGGGCCTTTGCAGCGTCTACCAGCAACATTTCAATAAGCCGATAACCGACGTTACGTAAACTAAAAGGTTGCATATTCGGTTTCATCCGATGCAAGATCATCCCTCCCCCGCTGCCCCGTTACGTGTTTCGCCGCCTGGGCGGGCAGCAAACAGCGGACCCTGCGAGTCATGGGCAGTGCCAATTGTCCAGATAGTGTCTGGAGAATCGCAGGTCCCCGGCGTCATGCGGTTCAAAGGTCCCGGTCCAACTTTTAAATAGTGACCGGCGTCGAGCATGCTTAGCCTCGTAGCGGAATATCTCGGGGTGGGCCTATGCTCAAAGTAAAGACCCCACCGCCAAGATCATGGTGAGTGTGCAAATGAAAAGCGGTCTTTGGATCTTTGGGCAACTAGATAGCTTCAACCCGGACGCCAACGACGGGCCGGATCGGTCCATGGTTTTGAGCGGTCAGCTTTCGCATCGACCACCAGGTTGAGACAAGGTGCTCCCACTGGAAGGAATCAACGTTTTGGTTGTACAGGCTTCTGAGATGGAGTATGTCGGCTTCGGCTATTACGATCCGGCCGAAGACGACGTAATCAATTCCTAAAGTAGGCCGGACACTGACATTGACCACCTGGATGTCCCGCCGCTCATGGGAACGGCGGGACATCCAGCACTGGTCAGCCTTTTGTGCTGCGAGGATCGCGGGCAGGCTTAATCGTGTTCTTATCACGGATCTTGCCATTCAGCCCATGGACAGAGATATCGCCACCACCAGAGCGCGAAAGAATGTTCCGCCCTCGGTCATAGGCCTGCTGCTGAGTGTCGGCGACAACCGAGGCGCGCGACGCGCCCTGGCGCTTCGCCTTCCACTGGTCGCCGTCCTTGTAAACGTTCATGTTGTCAGTCAATGATTTATCCAATCGCTCAGTGCGCTCTGCGCATCCTTGGGTGAAGGTTGCTGGCAGCCCCTACCCCGGGGCTGCCAGCTGAGGGGTCGGCTCATGGAGCAAGGAGCGTATGCCTCATCTGGGCCAGTCGCCTTAGCGGCGAACCGGACGAATCCGAATGCGGATCCTAATCTTCTTCAAGATGGCCCTTCCCGGAACACAAGGATGTTTGTTTCGCCACGAAGCAATGTCTTTGACACGCGGGCAGCTCGCTTCTAAGCTGAAGGAACTTCCAAACAGTTAGAAAATTCCACACGAAACAAAACAGGGCCTTATGCCCCTAATAGTCGTGACCAGAGCGTGGGTGTTGTGAGCACTCACGCCTACTGGTGTTTCGGGACTATCCCGAGACGCTTTCTATGGTACGTGATCTGCGTGACTTCTCCCAGTGCTGAAACGATGTGAATGACATGCTTGTCATTCCCTGTGCTGGCTATCCACAACTGCACATGCCGAATTTCGGCCGGTCTTCCGCGGAAATTCCTACTATCACAGTCGTTAATCCACAGACTGTGAAAGCACGTATCTAGAGCAAAAATTAAGGTAACGGCTTAGCCCCTCCGGAGAGCACGTAGACGTCCCACCACCGGCAAATACGGCGACCGCATGCCCATTTGCTTTCTCGTGCCCTAGCAACACGCCCCCGGTCGATCTCCAATTCCGGGCTGCGAAGGCAGCCCATCTTCACGGGAATAGTGAACTACTGAATATTCGTGAATACCAGGGGCCATCTCGCTGCTAGAGTCCGATCACCAACAAGTTGCGATGCAAAAACTCCCACCCGTAGGCCAGCTCACTGGATGCGTCGTACCCGTCGCAGGTCAGCTTAGCCCTGACGCTCCCGGGGCCGCCCACACTGACGACCGGGCCGAGTCCGGCGCCTTTTATATCGCTCGGCGGAGGCCCTCCGCAGCCAACAACCCAGCAGTCGAGAGCGGCGGTCAGCCGATCGGCGTCGGGCAATTCATTGCGGACCTCGGCAGGCAGGGCGCAGCCCTTGGACGTAAATCCCTCCCTGATCGAGGAGGGGATCCACATGGGCATCGGCTCCCCTGGGATCACGAACCGCACATGGCCTTCTGAGTGCCACACACCCCGGCTTCATTGACCGCGCCTTGATCGACGCGCTGAACTGGGGCCACCTCATCACCGGTGAGGCACTGCCGGCTACCCCCGGCCCATCAATCGGCGCCACATAGGGACAATCGCGGAGTGTTTACCTCTAACACTCTGTTACTTCCGGAGTAAAAGCCGGAGCCGCGCGATGAGACGGTGGGCTGGACGGAAGTCACCCGCGATGCTGGAACGGAATTTCGTCGGAAGTTTTGGATTGGTCCAAGCCCCTCTGGGCTGCCCTGAGGTACAGGCAGACACCGTGTGGGAACCCGTCACGTCATGATTGCAGGTGTTCGCGCAGGCCGGGGATGGCGAATTTCACGAGGCCGTGCCCGGCTGGCTCGATCAGGCCGGCGTCAATCAGCCGTGCGCGGTAGTTGCCGACCGTGTTGCGGGCATCCCCGAGCCGTTGACCGATGTCAGCGGTCCTGGAGGGGCCCTCGTCCTCCGCCATCGCGTAAAGGAACTCCCGGTCCTTGGGTGACGCCGAGGCCAGAGCCGCTTCGATGACCATCCGGGTGTTGCGCCGGCGCGCGGCCGCCACGGCCAGACGCACCTCCTCCTCCCCTAGCGGCCGGCCTGTGGACTCCGCAATCTGCCACAGGTGATAGCCGACCAGCTGAATCAGGAACGGATAGCCGCCGGTGGCTACAGCCGCGCCGTGCAGCAGTTCTGGATCTATCGGGTGCTCCAAGGAGGCAAAGACCTCCCGGTACGAGGCCTCTACCTCCTCCACCGCCGCCGCGTGCAGGTCTATGCGGTCAGCACGACGCAGGAAGGTGGCCACCCCCTCGTCCAGCAGGTCAGAGACCGCTGCAGGCAGGCCCGCGAATACCAGTGCCACCGGCAATCCGGCACGGATGAAATGCTGAACAGAAGCTGCCAGTTGCGACAGCTCGTCACGGTTGGCCCCGTGAATCTCGTCCAGCGTGATGGCCAGCCCGGTTCGTTGAGCGTCCAGCAGTCTCAGCAGCTGCTCCCCCAGCTGGCGCCAGCCGGTTTGCTGCTCGGGAGGAAGTTCGGTTTGCACGGAGAACCCTCCGAGACCGAGACCTGTGATCCTGCGGCCCGCCGGGCCGGGTCCAAGCTCTTCGGTGAGCTGGCGCATCACCTCGCCGATCCGTCCAAGAAACCCGCGCGTGGCCGTCTCGGAAATCACCGCCCAGCCTGCCGCGCGTGCGGCGTCCTCGGCCTCGCCCAGCATCACAGTCTTGCCCACGCCGCGCGCCCCGGTAAAAATGGTCAGCAGGCCCGGGGCACCCGAACGGATCCGCAGGCCGTACACGAACTCGTCCAGCAGGCCGGCCCTGCCCACAAGCTGGGGCGGCTCTGCTCCCGCGGTAGGGCGGAACGGGTTAGGGATCGCGCCCATATGCACCTTTTCAGTGAACCTCTGTGAACATTATGAATTTGAGTGTACATGGTGATCTCGTATGAGCCCATAAAGGTATGGCAATTTTAGGGCCGGCCTTTGACACTGCCCTGTCGGCGGCGCGCCCTGTCTTCGGACGATCCAGCCGGCCATAATGGAGTGCTGGAGCTGGGTATCAGGCCGGTGACCGGCCCTCGGCGCCCCCGACGTCGCGGTCTGAGGCTCCCATGTGTTTGGCCAGCTCAACGGCTGCATTCAGCTCCCTTACGGCCTGGCGAAGCCTTGCCGCCCGGTCCCGCACCAGCTCCAGCGGGTCTTCCAGCAGCCAACCCCGGCCGAGCATCTCGTCATCCGTTGCATCCTCGAAGGCATCCCCGAGGAGCTTGTAGGCCCGCAGCATTCGGGACGCCTCGTCTGGGTCCAGATCCTCAAAGTCGTTCGTGTCGCTGGGACCGGCATAGGGATGCTCTCTCATCAACCGGCAGCCTTCCCGCTAGAGCTTCTCGTCCTGGGCATGAAAAGCATTCTTGCATCGGCTGTCTCGTCCTGCGGCAGCAGAACCTCATGAATCCTAGGCTGACCGGTGCCGTCCCTGGCCCTTGATCAGCGGCGGGGGCCGCTCTTGGTCCGTTCCGCGCCCATGGCTGCCCCTGGGCGGGTTTTTTTGGCTTTGGCTGCGCCTTTACTTTGGGTGATGGCTGCGCTGGGGTGCGTCCCCTCGCTGCGTTCCGCGGCGGCACGGCCCCGGATTTGGGTTTCGTTGGCCCCGGTTGTTGCCAGGGATGCGGCGAAAGCTTCCTGGCGCTCGGCTGAGCCGTAATCGGCGGACGAAGCGGTTTCTGTTCCGAGGCCTTGGTCTATGAGCCGGCTGCTGTCGTTGCCGGTGATGCGGTTCTCGATGTCGCGGCCGATGTCTTCGAGGCGGGTGAAGAGTTCCTTCTCGGCTCTCTCGTAGCGCTGTTCCATTGACGCGGACTGGGATCCGGTGAAGCCGCCCTCGGCCAGGAGCCTGGTTTCGTGCATGTCCTTGGCGGCTTTGACGAATGCGGGGTCCTTGAAGTGTGAATCGTCGGCGCCGTTGACGGCGGCGGTGGTTTCTTGGCGCAGCTGGTCAATGTCGGGTCCGTTGATCCCGTCCTTGCCGATGAGGTACAGGCGTTCCTCGATCTCGGCATCGGCGGCGGCCACGGCGTTGGGGGTTTTCGCGTTGTGGGCCCGCTGCAGCGCCTGGGCGAGCTCGGGGTTGGCTAGGTACTCGACGGGTACCTGGTGGCGTTCCATTTCCGGGGCCAGTTTCTCTGCCTGGGCGCGGAGTTCTTCGGCCCGGGCTGCTGTGAGCAACTGCATGGATTTCTCGTGCTCGGCGGCTGCCTTGCGCGTTTCTTCCTGGCTGGCTGCCAGCGCGTCCTGCCGGGCCTTGTCCGTGGTGAGGGTTTGGAGATAGGACTCCAGGTAGGCGCCGTCAGCACCGACGTCGTGGGTGTCGATGGCGTAGCGCGTCAGGACTTCCAGACGGATTCTTTCCGAGGCTGCCAAGGCGGCGGGGTCTTGGTCTTTCCATCCCTCCGCGACTGCGTGCACGGCGGCGATGTCATGGGGCTGGGCTTTGTCCCACCACTGGTCTTTCTCCACCGGTGCCAGTGCCGCGCGCGCGGCACTGCGCTCGGCCGCGAGGCGTGTCCCGGCGTCGTGTGCTGCCTGGGTGTCCGCGTGTTCCTGCTGCCGCAGGGATTCATGCCGGCGCCGGACAAGTGTTTCAGCAACGCGGGACGCGATCAGCAGGGCCTGCCGCATGCCGTTGTCCAGGACATCATCCATTCCGTCTGAGTCACTCATGGCGTTTCCCTTATCCCTCGGTCTCACTTGGTGTGGTTCTTTAGCGGTCGAGCACAGGTCCGGACCCGCGCCCTGTGTGTTGGCCGGTTCTGGCCGGTGTGGGGGCGGCCGGCACTGCCGAGCCCGGACGGACGGGTGTCAGGCCGCGAAGGCCAAGTTCGACCGACTTCGGCACAGTCGTCCGCTCCGGTGCTGCCTGGCCCGGTGCGCCGGCCGCGACGGGTCGGGGCATGGACGCTGCGAACGGTTTCAGCTGCTCGGTGACGATGGCCCGGATCCGCTGCGCTTCCCTCGTTCGTCCGGACTGTTGGTGCATTTCGTGGATGGCGAAGGCCGTGTTGACCAGCTGCAGCATGAGCGCTGATTGGGCAGCCGTTTTGTTCTTGGACGAGGCCGCCATGAACAACATCGCCGTCCCGGCAATGGACGGCAGGGGCACGGGTTTTCCGTGTGCCTTGGGGGTCCGGAGCTGGGCTGTGCGGGAGAGCTCAGCCGCGGTGGCCGCCAGCGGCCCGGGTGTTGGTTCCAGCCGGTGCGACCACGCCGCAAAGGCACCCGATACGTCCCGTGCAGCTTTCGCCCACGTGGCGTGATCATCAAGCGGCAGTGCCCGCAGCTGCTCGACCAGCTCCGTTGCGTTACGGGTGTACTCCACCCACATTTCCGCAGGCGGTTCCGCCTTCTCGGGGCCGGTCCTGAACACCTTGCGCTTGTTCCGTGCAGCTGCGTTCCATTCGGCTGCAGCTTCCATCGCCAACTGTGGCGAGTCCATCCATCCGTCCCGCAGGGCAGTGAGTTTGAGGTCGCAGGCGAGGGTGCCGCCACCGAACCAAATAGGCCGCTCCCCCGGTCTGGGCCGCTCGGCTACCGAGTACCCAACAATGACGTCCGTGGTGTTCTTCGCATAGCGCGGCCGGACCAGTAAACCGGTGTCGCGGGCGCGGCGGACGAACTCCGCCTCGGAGACGGAGGCGCCGGCGCTGGCACGCACCTTCCGTGCCAGCGACCACCGGTGCATTTCGCGCTCATCCCTGACCGCAGTGGCCTTCTCCGCACGATCGTAGCCACGGGCGGCATGCACCGTGGAGAGCTGTTCCAGCCCGTACTTGACCTCCAGCTCCCGGCAGGTGTTCTGTGCCCGCTTGTAATCACCATGGGTGGAGGCTTTGGTGCCGTCCTCGCGCACAAGAGAGACAGCAATGTGGATGTGGTGGTTCCCGTTCTCCGATGTGCCGTGGTTGATTGCGGCCCAGCGGCAGCGGGCCTTTCCGCTGGTCTCGGTGAAGCCCATGGCGTCTACGAAGTCGTTGGCGATGTCGCCCCACTGCTGATCCGTCAGTGCGCCTTCCTCGGCCCGCAGGCTCAGTGAGCAGTGCCAGACGCTGGCGTCCTTGTAGCCGACGTGGATGCGCTCTTTCTTGGCCGCGTCCCACTGCATGTCCTTGACCTGCACTGAGACACCGAAGGCCTTCCGGGGACGGTCAAGGTGCTTGGCGATAGCCAGGGCATCGTCCTTGTCCAGGACGCCGTCGTCGTACCACGCCATGATCGCTGCGTCGCCGGCCACGAGGTGCGGTTCGGTGTGGGCGTTCTTCGTCTTATCAGCATTCGTCGATGCCAGATAAAGGATGAGGCCGGTCATGCGTGAGCCGCGGGTGATGTTCGGAATCATGGCCTACATCAGCCCATCAATGGCATCGTCAATCCGCATCGCTACAGAGCGGATATGACGCAACGCATGGCTCGCTTCGGCCGGGAACTCGCCGGTGGCGTTCGCCTGCCGCGCCAGCTGGTTGATGTTGTTCGAGGACCGGGCCAACAGGTTGTGCAGGGCCATCAATTCCGCAGCAATCGCACGTCGTTCCGTAGGCGAATCAGAAGACTCAGACAGAGCCGAGGACATCAGCAGGTTCGGCACCGTCACCCGCTCCCGCTCAGCCCGCGCAACCAGCCGGGCTTCCTCCTCCGCGGTCACCCACACGGTGCGCCGCTTCTTAGAACCCGCCGGCGCGTTCTCCCGCCGCCGCTTCCCCAAACGGCCCCGCCCAACCGGCTCCTCACCCAACGCGCTCTCACCGCCCTTCCGAATGCCCAGCGCAGCGACCCCGGAACCCCGGGGACCACACCCCCAGTGTGCCCGACCCGACAAGAAATGTCGAAAGGTTTCACCACTTACGGGTAGGTAAGTGTATAGCTTGCTCCGCTACGGTCGCCTTTCGGATGTCAAACGCCCTGTGGGCCGCGAGTCGGCAGCGGTATCCCACCGCTGCCGACTCGATGATCTGACCTGTCGTGCCGTCCGGCTAGGCTGGCTCCATGGCTACCCTCGACATTGAACAGACACGCAACCAGGCCCGCGCACTCCTGGACTCACGCATCGAATCCGTCACCGCACTGGTGAAAACCCGTCAACGGATCACCGACCTCAAAGAACAACTCGCCGAGGCCGAGCGCGACGACAAGCGCGCCTACGTGCGCGCCACCAAGGACGGATGGAGCCCCGAAGAGCTCAAGAAGCTCGGCCTCGAATCAGGCGCGGCAGCCCGGCGCAGGAAGGCAACCAGCCGTGCCACCGGTGAGAGTCCTGCATCAACAGTTGCGGACGAAAGCCACCGCGAACACTAGCTTTGCCCCTCGCCCACATGGGCACGGCATAAGCATTTTTCCTTCGGGCTTTTCCCGCACACATGTGGACGACGGGACCCAGCCGACCGGCTGCACACAACCGCCAGGTCACCACCGGCCCCGACACCCACCACCACGTCCCGGCGGTCATGCACAGCTTCCAAACCGGGCGGTTGCCAGGGTCGGACTTTCCCACGGTCCACGCCGTTCCGTGCCCGGTTCGCCTGCTCCGCCTGCATCATTTCGTCTACCTGTCCGCAGACGCTGTCCAGATCCACTCCAAAACTTCTCTGGCCCCGCGTCTCCCAACGCCTCGGTGGGCACATAACTTGTACTGCCGGACACTCTTCGTCACCGGAGCGGCACTGATCCAGAGGGAGGACAGCTCATCTGTAACACCGGTGCTGGCCATGGATCGGCTTTACGGTGGGCGCTGCTCCTTCTTCGCCGCTACCCGCTCCGGGTGATCGCGATCAGCATAAGACTGGGCTGACGGAACAAACGGAGACAGGAGGGTGTCGCTACCTGAAGCCCCCTAGTGCAAGGACTTCAACCCGACAACGCCGCCGACGATCATCGTGAGGAACAGGAACTTCAGCAGGGAGGCAGATTCCTCACCGGTGAGAAGGGCATACAGGACGGTTAGCGTCGCTCCGATTCCCACCCACACGGCGTACGCCGTCCCGATGGGAAGTTCCTTCATTGCATAGGCGAGACCGCCCATGCTGGCGATCAGGCCTACGACGAAGACGATTGAAGGGGCAAGACGGCTGAAGCCCTCGGACTTGCCCAAGGCGGTTGCCCACACAGCCTCGAGAACACCTGAAATAACGAGCACGATCCACGCCATGACGACCTCCTGAAGGCCGTCTTGTCGCAAACCGGGTACGGCACCCATCGTCCGGGAGCCCACTCTGATGGGGCTCTATTTCCAAGATCGCACGCATGCGAAGCGGGAGCAAGGTGGGGGGCGGTGACAATAACCACCACCTGCCGTGGCCCACGAACTGACCGAATGCGGGTTCTATTGTGTCGGCTGTCGCTCTCGGGTTGTCAGGAATTGTTGCATGTGTGCATACATGCGTTCTTGGTCGGGCTCAACTCCTGTTATCAGGCGCACGGCTTCGGCGGCTTGGAATACGGTCATGGCTGCGCCGCCAACAGCGGGAATGCCGCGTTCCCGCGCTGACGACAGCAGTTCCGTCACGAGCGGCATGTAAACGATGTCTACCAGCCACTGACCGGGGCTGAACCAGTCGATGCTCACGGGCATTCCCGGATGCTCTTTCATCCCGATCGGGGTGGTGTTCACCAGGCCTGAGGCCCTTCCGATCAGCTCCTTCGCATCAGCTGGCATAACAACGCGGGCGCGGTTCGCTCCAAATATTCCGTTCAGATTTTCGGCGAGCTGCCGTGCTTTCCGCTCCTCTGTGTCAAGCACCCAGAGTTTCGAGACCCCGTTTTTGAGCTGCGCGTAGGCCACTGCCGCGCCGGCCCCTCCTGCGCCGAGCTGCACGACGTTCTCGGTGTCGGGGTAACGGAAGCTACGGGCGAAGAGTTCGGCGAATCCGACCCAGTCGGTGTTGTGGCCGTGCAGCCGCCCATTCGGGTGTCGGACGATTGTGTTGACGGCGCCGATCGCGGCTGCGTCCTCACTCAGTTCGTCGAGATACGGGATCACAGCCTGTTTGTAGGGATGTGTGACGTTGAAACCGTTGTATCCCATCGCTTCCGCATATCTCAGCACGTCTTCGAGGCTTGGGTTGGGGAACCCGGCGAGGTCGATCAGCTGGTAACGGTAGTCGAGGCCGAGGGCCGCGGCCTCGCTCTCGTGCAAGGCCGGTGAGAGGGATGTACCGATGCCGTTTCCGATGAGGCCGACGAGAAATCGTCTCCGCGGCTCGACATGCCCGCTCATGCGTTCGCCTCGGCAAGCGCGGCAGGCCTCAGTCGGCTGATCAGCGTCTGAAGCGCGAAGAGATAGCCGCGGGTACCTGCTCCGACCATGACTGCCTCCGCCATGTCTGAGAGGTACGAGTGGTGCCGGAAGGATTCGCGCTGATGGACGTTGGTGATGTGCACTTCGACAAAAGGTAGCGCGACGCCGCCGAAGGCGTCCCGCAGTGCCACGGAGGTGTGCGTCAATCCACCGGGATTAATAATGATTCCGTGGTGAACCGTACGCGCCTTATGAATCGCGTCAATCAACGCACCCTCGTGGTTGCTCTGGAGGAACTCCACGGCGATGCCGGCCGTTTCTGCTTCTTTCCGGATGAGGCCTTCGACGTCGGCCAGGGTATCGGTGCCGTAGAGATGCGGTTCACGTGTTCCAAGCAGGTTGAGGTTGGGACCGTTGAGCACCAGGAGACTAAGGATTTGGGTATGGGACACGAGGATCCTCACTTATGCAAGATTGGTGGGGCGGCCGACTAAGCGTGAATATCTTCGCCGGCAGGGGCTTCGTTTTCTGACTGCGTCCGCAAAAGCTTGCGCTTCTTCAGGGTTTGCCGCACCGGGGGCAGTACCAGAGCTAGGACTGCGATCGCCAGGAGGGTCACAGCAATCGGACTGGTGAAGATCCCGGACCACCCATCAATGACCAGCGACCGTCGAAGATTCGATTCGGCGAGGGGACCGAGGATGAGTCCGAGGACTGCCGGTCCCGGCGGGAAGCCGAAGCGGACCATGAACAGGCCGACGAGGGCAAATACCATCATCATGACGACGTCGAAGATGCTGCTCTGAACCGAGAAGGTCCCGGCAAGGCAGAACAGAACCACAATCACCCAGAGGTAGTGCTTGGGCAGCTGGAGGAGTTTGGCGACGCCGCGCATGCGGAACAAGCTCAGGATGAGCGTGACGATGGTAGCTATGACCATGATGGTGACGATCGAGGTAACGAGGTCAGGGCTTTCGGAAAAAAGAGCAGGCCCCGGGGTGATGCCCCAGACAAGCATGGAGCCGATCATGACAGCCATTACCGAGTCGCCCGGTACGCCGAGCGCCAGAGTGGTTGTAAGGCTTCCACCCAAGGTTGCTGCGGAGGAGGTATCGCCGGCGGTAAGGCCCTCGAGTGATCCTTTGCCGAATTCTTCCTTGTTTTTCGACGCCTTGCGGGCGTTTTCCCAGCCCAAGATTCCCGCGATGTCGCCGCCGACAGCCGGTACCAGACCAATTGCCGCCCCTGTCGCAGCCCCAATAGCCGTCGGCTTACGCAGGCGTTTCATGATGGCTTTGCTGGGCCACCACTCGCCAAGCTGTGTGACGGGCTGGGGCTGCTTTCCGGAGCGGTGGATGATGATTTGGTTCATCACCTCAGCCAGACCGAACAGGCCGATGATCACGGGGATAAAAGGGATGCCACTGTTGAGTTCGTTGATTCCGAAAGTGAATCGCTGATCACCGGTTATCGGGTCACGTCCGACGGTAGCGAGCAGCAGCCCGAAAACTCCGGAGGCAAGCCCTTTCCAGAGCCGCCCAGAGGAAGCACCGACCATCATGGTGATCCCAACGACCACGAGTGCAAAGAGCTCGGCGGGACCGAACCTCAGGGCCAGCGCCGCCAGCGGGACACCGGCTATGGCAAGGACGGCAACGCCTGTGAGCAGGCCGACCGCGGTGCCGATTGCTGAGGAAGTCAAGGCCAGCCCGGCCTTGCCTTGCTTTGCCAGTGGATAGCCGTCGAAGGTGGACGAGATTGATGCCGGTGTTCCAGGCGTATTGAGAAGAATCGCCGGCAGACGGTCACCGAATGTCGCTCCGACGTAGATCGTGATGAGGACGGCCATGCCTTGGAGCGGCTCCAAGGTCAGGGTGAATCCGCTGGCCAGTGCCACGCCCATGGTCGAGGTGATGCCGGGAAAGGCGCCGACCAGCATGCCGATTAGGAGTCCAACGACGATCCAGATCAGAACCGTCGGATCAAGGACTGCAAGCAGCCCGTCTGTTACGTGGTTCATTGAATCGGAACTTTCAGTAAGACGATGAAAAGAACATGAAAGAGAACGCCCAGCCCCAAGGGGAAGAACAGCCAGGAAGTCAGATTGCGGCCGCCGAAGAGCCAAGTCAGGGCCGCTGTGACGACAGTTGTTGTGACGGCGAATTGGATGGTGCCCCACGAAGCCACGTAAACGGCCACCAGGACAATCGCGGCCATAAGGCGCAGAACGCCCGCAGTGGTAATGGCGTCCTGATCAGACACGGGTTTCCCTTTGCTGAAAACCCGGATTAAGGCAATGCCCAGTGCTATCGCGATAAGACCAAAGGAGAGCATAGTCGGCCAAAACCGGCCGTTCAGAGCGCTCATACCGCTGCCGCGGTCAGCGATCCCGGACAGGCTGAGCAACACGACGGCCGACACGGCGAGGCAGGCAGCCGAAGCGATCATGTCGTGCCAGCGGGAGACCTGACGGCTCCCGCTGGCATGTTCAGCCATGAGCACTGTGACGTCTTCTTCATGCCTGGGTTCGGTGTGAGCATTGATCACCTCCTGCGCAGGCCGGGATCTTGCACTGGACCTAGTCATGGGTCTCTCCTCCAAAGGTTGCGAAGTCTTGCTACTTTGCAAGCCACTTGCCGTACATGTCCGCCTGCTCAGTGAGGTACGTCTTCAGGCCGGCGGGGTCGCGGTAATTGATGTCCTGGTCGGTTTTCTGGGCATGCTCGACGAAGCGGGGATCCTTCAACGCCTGCTCGAAGGCATCAGAAATCGTTGCGACCACTTCCTCCGGTGTCTCCGGGGGCGCTGCCACACCGTTCCACGATGCATTCACCAAATCAATTCCGTGTTCTTTCGCGGTAGGAACGTCGGGCAGATCTTCCCGCCGTTCCTCGGCGAAGACAGCGAGGTAGCGCAGCGCGCCGGATTCGACCTGCGGGCCGATGTTGCCCACGTTGTCGATCACCACATCGACCTGACCGCCGACGGCAGCGGTCACCGACGGCGCGGAGCCGTCGAAGGGAACTGATGCCAGGGTGATGCCGGCTTCCTGCTGGAATCCGTTGCCCGTTCCCTCGAAAATTGAGCCGGGTCCCGGGTTCGAGTAGGAAACAGCACCCGGTTTTGCTTTGGCTGCCTCAACCAAATCATCCAAGGTCTTGAATTTGCTGTCGCTCGGCACCGCGATGGCTGCCTGAACGCTGACGATCTGGGCCACCGGTGTCAGGCTCTCGGGCTTGATGTCGTAGTCAAGGTGCTGCAATGAAGCAAGTTCCGCCCCCACAAAACCGATCGTGTGGCCATCCGGTTTCTGGTCAGCAAGCCATTCCATACCCACCGAGCCGCTTGCGCCTGGCCTATTCTCGACAATGACATCCACGTCGAGAATCTCTTCCAGGATCGGTGCCAGCGTCCTGGCATTGAGGTCACCGCCGCCGCCCGCCCCCCAGGGAACGCTTAGATGAATTGGCTTCTGCGGAAACGAACCTTCATCGGCACTGCCTTGTGCCACACAACCAGTCACGGAAAGGCCAAGAATGCCTACGAGTCCTATGGTTGAAGCTACGCGAAATTTCACGGAATACTCCTTCGTATACGGTCTGTCATCCAGGAACGCAGTGGAAGAATCACTGCGGGCAAACGGTGGATTGTGACTCTCATCCCACCCCCCGGCGGGCTGTGACGATTCTCACCAATCCCGAACAAAATGAAAAACAGCTGACCCGCTGAATGGAACGGAAGTTAACCAAGCAGGTTCGCGTGAGGGGGCAGTTGCCGGCCCAGGGTCAGAGCTGCCGTGTGAACTGCGGGGCCGATCCGGCGAATGTCCAGCAGCCCGTTTTTTCCCGAGACGGAAATAGCTGCTGCCGGAGCATCCCCCGCTAAGACGGGGCTGGCGGCGCAGGAGATATCTGCTGCGGACTCTTCATGTTCGTAAGCCAGCCCTGTCTTAGCTATTCGGACCAATTCACGCCGGAGTCGCTCCGGATCCGTGATCGTCTTCGGTCCCACGGGCCTCAGCCCGGCGGAAATAACAGACTCAATAACCTCTTCAGATGAGAAGGCAAGCAGCGCCTTGCCAACGCCCGTCGCATACGCAGGCATCCTTCCGCCCACACGGGAAGGAAGTCTGGGCATCGCGCGTCCGCGCAGAATCTCGATGTAGACGACCTCGGAACCGCTCAGGACCGCCAAATGCACTGTCTGGCCGGTGGCATTGCGGAGGTCAGCCATGGTCGCGATGGCCGATTGCCGCAGTGCCTGTGGTGTAGCTGCCAACTGTCCCAGTTCGAAAAGTGCCAAACCCAGTGCCAGCCTCGTGCCCTGTCGTTCCAAATAGTCGAGTTCAACCAGCTCCGATACGAGCCGAGAGACGGTGGACTTGGGAAGCCCGGTCCGACGGGACAATTCGGAGACCCCAATGCTGCGGCGATCTGGACTGAAGACAGCGAGAATCTTGGAGGCTCTTTCAAGTACTGACGACGTGGTGTTCCAATCAGCGGTACGCATCGTTGCATTATGAGGTCCATCACTCCCAGAATCAATTCAACGTATCCCCGTGACAAAGAATTTCGACAGTGAGGCTGCTGTGAACGATTCCCGCATTACTCCGTGCGTTGAGACGCTGCTTGGCGCCTACAACACAGGAACGCCAATCCCTCCCCTAACTCAAACCCACCCGGCTCTGGGGCTAGAGGAGGCATACGCGATCCAAATGGCACAGGTGGAAACCTGGCAGCGCGGCGGACGCGTCCTGAAAGGCCACAAAGTGGGGTTGACATCAGCCGCTATCCAGAAGCAGCTTGGGGTCAGCGAACCCGACTACGGTCATTTATTCGCTGACACGTTTTACATGGATTCGGAACCCATTCGCGCCGATACCTTCATTCAGCCCCGCATCGAACCGGAAATTGCCTTTGTCCTGAAGAAGCCGTTGCAGGGCCCGGGCGTTACTGTTGCCGAAGCCATTGCCGCTGTCGACTTTGCCGTAGCCTCCTTGGAGATCATCGATTCACGAATCGCGAACTGGAAAATTACGTTGCCAGATACGATCGCGGACAATGCCTCGTCCGGCGGGGTCGTGCTGGGCAGCCGCCCGGTCAGGCTCGATGACCTGGATCTGCGCCTGACGGGAATTGTCCTGTACCGCAACGGACAGATCGCGGGCACAGGTGCAGGAGGAGCCGTTATGGGCTCTCCGATCAATGCCTTGACTTGGCTCGCCAACACGGTGGGCAGGCTCGGCGTGGGGTTGGAAGCCGGCTCCGTCATACTCCCCGGGGCGCTGACTGCAGCAATCGATGTGCGCCCGGGTGACACAATTTCCGCCAACTTCGCGGGGCTCGGTTCGGTAACGGCAAGCTTCGCGCCTCCCTCATCCAACTGACCCCTCTCCCACCCGACAAATACTCCATGCAATCCAGCAGAGGATCTCACCCATGAGTTTGACCAACCTGCCAGCTCGCAAGCCCACGGCCGCCATCGTCGGCCCGGGAAACATCGGCACCGACCTCCTGATGAAGCTGCAGCGGGGCAATACCATCGACGTGCAGTACATGATCGGGGTCGACCCTGCCTCCGACGGGCTGTCCCGAGCCGAAAAACTCGGCGTAACAGCCAGCGCAGGGGGTGTGGACTGGCTGCTGCGGCAACCAGAACTGCCAGACTTCGTCTTCGAAGCGACCTCCGCGAAAGCACATGAAGCCAATGCGCCCCGCTATGCTGAGGCGGGCATTACCGCTATTGACCTGACGCCCGCGGCAGTGGGCCCTTACCTGTGCCCGGCAGTGAACCTGGACCAGCATGCGTCCGCGTTGAATGTCAACATGATCACCTGCGGCGGGCAAGCGACCATCCCAATGGTGCATGCCGTCTCAAGGGTCACAGAAGTTCCCTACGCAGAGATTGTCGCATCCATCTCTTCGCGCTCAGCCGGCCCTGGCACCCGCGCGAACATCGATGAATTCACCGAAACGACCAGTCACGCTATCCAGACTGTCGGCGGAGCCGGGCGGGGCCGGGCCATCATCATTCTGAACCCGGTGGAACCCCCAATGATTATGCGCGACACAGTCTTTGCCGCTATCTCCCCCGACGCCGACCGCGATGCCATCAGCGAATCCATCCATGCGATGGTCGCCGACGTGCAGCAGTATGTCCCCGGCTACCGTCTCGTCAGCGACCCCCAGTTCGATGACCCCCAGGACGTTTGGGATGGCAATGCACGGGTCGCCGTATTCCTGGAAGTAAAGGGCAACGGAGACTACTTGCCTGAATGGGCCGGCAACCTAGACATCATGACAGCGGCTGCGGTACGCGTAGGGGAAACCCTTGCCACCGGTCTGGCTGCCACAGGAAACGGAGCTTCCCGATGACCCCCCAACAGAAAACCGCTCAGTCACCGGTCCGGATCACTGACACGACGTTGCGCGACGGGAGCCACGCCGTTCGACACCAGTTCACCGTCGAACAGGTCATCTCCGTCGCCAGCGCTCTCGACCGTGCCGGCGTAGAGGTCATTGAAGTCACCCATGGTGACGGGCTAGCCGGCTCCACCTTCAACTACGGGTTCAGCAAGGTCCGTGACATCGAACTGGTCGCAGCTGCCGCGGCGGCTGTCGAACGAGCCCGGATCGCCGTTCTCCTGCTGCCCGGTCTAGGAACCGTCACCGACCTGAAGGAAGCTAAAGAAGCCGGTGCACAAGTGGCACGGATCGCCACCCACTCCACCGAGGCCGACGTAAGTATCCAGCATTTTGGGGCTGCAAGGCAGCTGGGCATGGAAACCGTGGGATTCCTCATGCTCTCCCATCGGGTGGACCCGTCCGGGCTGGCACGGCAGGCCCGCATCATGGCCGATGCCGGCTGCCAATGCGTGTACGTCGTTGATTCCGCCGGTGCCCTGTTGCCCGACGGCGTAACAGCGCGGGTCGGCGCCCTCGTCGATGAACTCGGTAGTGACGCACAAGTTGGCTTTCACGGACACCAGAACCTCTCACTCGGCGTCGCCAACTCCATAGCCGCCTATCGCGCGGGTGCCCGGCAAATCGACGGCACCCTGCGTGCCCTGGGGGCAGGAGCAGGAAACACCCCCACCGAGCTGATTGCAGCTGTTTTCAATGCCTTGGAGATTCCTACCGGCCTCGACGTGAACGGTGTGCTGGCAGCCGCAGAAGAAGCGCTGGCACCTATCGTGCCGCGCATGCCAGTTGCTGACCGCTCCGCCATCATTCAAGGACGCTATGGCGTCTACAATTCATTCCTGCTCCATGCAGAACGGGCAGCAGAACGTTACGGCGTACCCGCCCATGAAGTGCTCAAACGCGTTGGCGAGGCCGGTTATGTCGGCGGGCAGGAAGACATGATTATCGACGTCGCAATCAAACTGCGCAACGAGTTGCAGGGAGCATCCGTATGAAAACCTCGGGCACTACCGCTTGGACTGTAAAACACGCAGCCGATGTCCTGCTGCGCGCCGAAGCCGAGCGGACTGATCGCGGACCCTTGACGGAGGAGTGGGACGGCCTGGACCTGCCCACCGCCTATGAAGTCCAGGCGGAAATCATTGAAGGCAAGATTGCCGCGGGTGAAAAAGTCGTCGGAGTCAAGCTAGGGCTAACTTCCCGGGCGAAGCAGCAACGTATGGGTATCGACTCCCCTCTCACCGCCGTCATCACCGACGGTATGGTCCTCGAAGCGGACGTGCCGATACCCCTTGATGACCTCATCCACCCACGAATTGAACCGGAAATCGTCTTTGTTATGGGCAAACGGTTGGCAGGGCCGGGCGTGACGGCAGCGACCGCTCTCGACGCTGTTGCAAGCGTCCATGCGGGCTTCGAGGTCATCGACAGCCGGTACACGGACTTTAAGTTCACCCTTCCTGACGTCGTCGCGGACAACGCGTCCTCTGCCCGTTTCTATGTTGGCGGTCTCGGTATCCCGCCTCGGGACCTCGATCTCGCGCTGGAGGCAGTCGTCCTTTCCGTCAACGGCTCGGTCGTTGACACTGCAACCGGTGCCGCAGTGCAGGGTCATCCCGCGGAAGCGCTGGCATTGGCCGCCAACGCTCTTGCAGAACGTGGGGAAGCTATCGAAGCCGGCAGCATCGTCCTCACCGGAGGCTTGACCGATGCGGTGTTCATCCGCAAAGGCGAACAGATATCCGCCGAATTCACCAACCTCGGATCCCTGGTAGTTACCAGCGCCTGAAGCCTAAGAGAAAGCACTATCATGCCCACGCCCGAGCAAAAAGCCGAGATCAGCCGCTACTTGGAGACCTACAAGGACCTCATGGGTTTCGTGCCCCCGCGCATCCAGTCACGCTTCGACCTGCTGGAAGAGTCGGACCCCGAACTCCTGCTGGCCGAAGAAAGGGTCCGAAACCTGATCTGCTACACGGACGAATTGAATCAGAAGACCGTGCAGCTGATCCTCTTCGCAGTGCTTGCGGTGAACCTCCGCGATGCCGCCAAACTGCACGGGCTGGCGGCACGCCGTGCAGGGGCCACTTGGGAAGAACTGCAGGCGACCATCAACCTCGCGTATCTGTTTGGCGGGCTGTCTGTAGCCAACCACGCGCCGGCAATTCTCGATGGAATCGCTGAGCTGGAACGCAAGAATGAATCCGGCGAGGGCGCCGCGGCTGCGCCCCGCTGACACCACCATCCACATGCGGCACCCGATAGGGGCCGCCTCGAAGAAGGAACTTACATGGCCGATATCTCGCTCCACGCCGAACGGCTCACCGATCCCGCCCACGACGCATATCAGGAACCGATTTATGACGTCGCGCAGCTCGGGCACGTCGAGATCCTCACCCCGCGTTTGCAGGACACGGCGGATTTCTTCACCCGTGTCTACGGTCTCTACACCGTCGAGGAAACGGCCGACTCCCTCTACCTGCGCGCTTGGAACGACGACGTACTGACCTCGCTCAAGATCACTGCCGCTTCTGAACCAGGCCCGGGGCATGTCGCCTGGCGGTGCACCAGCCCCCAGGCTTTGGAACGACGGGTTGCAGCTCTGGAAGCAAAAGGCGTCCAGGGCCAGTGGACCGATGGAGACATCGGCCACGGCCCCGCATATGAGTACCGCGGTCCTGGCGGCCACCTGCAGGAAATCTACTTCGAGACAGACAAATACGTCGCACCGGCGGGGCAGAAGCCTTATCTGCCCAATCAGCCCCAGAAGTACAATCCCCATGGAGTTGCAGCAGCACATCTCGACCACATCAACCTGTTGGTCCCCGATGTCACGGCGGCCAGCGCCTTCGCCCAAGAATCCCTTGGCTTCAAGCTACGCGAACGGCTTATCCCAGCCGGAAGTGACGACGAAGTCGGAGCATGGCTCTCTCTGATGACGAAAGCCCATGACCTGGCTCTGACCCAGGAGCCTTACCCCACCGAAGGCCGCTTGCACCATCTCGCTTACGCAGTGGAAAGCAGGGAAGACGTGCTGCGCGCCGCCGACATCTTCATGGAGAACAACGTCCCCATTGATTTCGGACCAGCCAAGCATTCCCGCACACAAGGGTTCTTCCTCTATGTCATCGAACCCGGCGGCAACCGGGTCGAAGTCTTCTCAGGAGGGATACACATCTATTCCCCTGATTTCGAGACCGTCACCTGGGACACAGAAACCGGTGGGCGGAGCACCGCATGGGGCTTGGCCACGCCGCCCAGCTTCAAGGAATACGCCACACCTGTGTACGAGGCCCCGTGACTGCCCACCCGCGCGCAGCCACCAACAGCTTCGACCTAACTGCCAGCTTCGTGAGCCTCTCCGGCGCAGGGTTCGGTCAACCTGCCCGACACAGCCTTCCGGACAGGGTCAAAGCTGCCGCCGCAGCAGGATTCCGCGGAATCGGCCTACATGTAGAGGATCTTCCTGATACGGAAGAGGAGTGGGAAAAATCTGCCTCCATGATCGGCGAAGCAGAGCTGGCGGTCACCGAATTTGAGTTCCTCAGCGGCTGGACCAGCGGCTCCCCAGCGACCCAGACTGCAGCAGCAGTACAAGCAGCTCGGCGGTGGGGCGGCCACCACGTGACGGCTGGGGAATTCGGCGGCGCTCCCCTGGACATGCGTGCTGCCGCAGAGGGCCTTGCCGTCACGGCAGCAGCGCTTGAGCCCTACGGAGTACAAGTTGCCGTGGAACCATTCGCCTGGTCGTCCATCGGGACCTTGGAGGCAGCGCTGGAGATCATTGACGCCTCCGCTGCCCCGAATGCCGGGCTCATGATCGACGTATGGCACTTCTTTAACACCGGTGCCACCGTCGACATGATCCAGCATCTTCCGACGGGAGCAATAAAGGCAGTCCAGCTCAACAACGGCCCCCGAGTTCATAGCGACTTCTTAGCCAACGCCCGCTCCAAGCGTTGGCTCCCCCATGAGGGAGAACTCGACATCACCGGCCTAGTTACGGCGGTCACCGCCCATGGGTACCAGGGTCCTTGGTGCGTAGAGGTCAACAACCCCTCCTACCGGGAGTTGCCTCTGCAGGAAGCCGCTTCTCAAGCGTTCGAGAGCAGTCGTGCGGTGCTTGACGACGCCCTCGCTCGCTCCGACGCCGCCTACGGTTGATGAACGGAAGAGCAGCCGGCGAGACGTCCCCTACCGACCCATACGTCTCATACGTCTCATACGAGCAAGTTACCTACACCGCTGTTCTGCGTAAGGGCGATGAAATCGAGGCGCGTCGCGGAAATCGGGTCCTGTACAGCGGGCTAATAGAACAAACTGCACCCGGCCTCGACGCACTCTGGATTAAGGAGTCAGGCAACAGGCGGCGAAGGATGCTGCATGCCAGTGAGTACACCATCTGGCGCCTGGTTCAGCATGTTGAGTAAGAACCACCTGAACATCACGCCCAGCGATGCGAAAGTGCAGCAGAACCAAGAGGGCAAGGGGCTGAGTGGAAGGAACGGGGCACTGTACTCGTACATTTATGACGACTGGTCGCGACTAGTTGGTGCTGATGTTGAAGTCAGGCACCGGGGAAATCCCCTGCGTGAAGGGTTAATAGAAGCAGTCACCGGCGATTCGAAGGTGGCTTGGCTCGCTCAAGATGGTTGCCATCAGCGCCTGATGATCCTCAAAGATGAAGGCTATGAAATCTGGTTGCGGCCAAACCAGCTAAATGCCCGCCTTAACTGACGCGGGCCGGCGAGCAAGCTGAAGAGCGCAGCCGCAGGTATTCTTGGGCTTCCGCGCTCGTGTCGAAAGTGGACACAGTTGGGCAGGCTGTGCCGACAGCCTGCCCAACGTTTCTGCGCTGTCCGCGCCTTCAGATGCCGAGCTATAACTGCAGGCGCACACTCACACACCGGAAGCGATAGGCAGCAACGTTTCCTGCTGGCAGAGAAAGGTGACTACGACTTCTACGCCGCGGATGAAGCCAATGGTGGCGCTTGGTGCGCGCTCTTGCACCCGAACCTGTTTGTGACAGGGCTTCACCTGTGGAGCGGCCGGCCGAGGCCTGTCGCCATGGGACTTCCGCGCGTGTTGCGGCTAGACGATCCCCCACTTGGCCACAAATGGAGGAATCGATAGGTCCCATTCGCCGGTCCCCCACCGCGACACTTAAGGACCGCTCCCGTGTCGGGAAAAATCCCGTACAAAGGTTGCACGGGACTTCCCTAAGTCGCGGGCAACCTGCGCCGCCGGCTCACCGGCTTTGACCAGTTGGACGGCGCTTCGGATCTGGCTATCGGTAACCCGGCGGGGCCGGCCGCCGAGGTCCGCGCCAGCTTCTCTGCGCTTGTTGATGGAATCCGTAAGGCGTTCGCGCCTGATCTCGGTTTCCATCTGGGCAAGGGCAGCCATGACCGTGAACAGCATTGACCCCCATCGGAGTTGCTGTGTCGACGTCTCCTCCGCCCAGGTTCAGTACGCGCAGCCCGGCACGCCTGCTACGGAGTTCATCGGCGAGAGCAAGCATGTTCTGGGTGGATCTGCCGAGCCGGTCCAAAGTCATGATGACAAGGGTGTCCCCTTCGATCAGTGCCTCGATTGCTCGATCAAACTGGGGTCGTGAAGCGCGTGCTCCGGAGACGCCATGGTCGACGTAGAGGTCATCACCTCGAACGCCGGCGGCCAGTAGATCTGCCTGTTGCCGGTCGGTTGACTGCTGCCGTGTCGAAACTCGCGCGTAGCCGATAAGTTTCACCATGGCCTGCCTCCATGTGTCGCATAACTAAAGGCCAGTATGCCGATTCCACGAACGGGTTTCGAGACATAGTTACGAGAATCGCAGGACCCTGAAAATTGCCCTCTCGCGGGGAACCCCTGGGTCGCTAGGAAAGTGGCGTGAGACGTCTCGTATCCCAAGGGTTTCAACACATGGAGGTTCGAGACCCCTCTTATCCCGATGTATTCGGGACATATCAACTATGAACTACCGAGCCCCAGCCAACTACGGCGTTTGCGAGAGGCGCATGAGTGCCCGGTACACCTGGCCCTTGCTGGGCGGGTCCGGGAGCGGCTGGGCTGCTTCAGCCGCGAATGACTGGAGCAGGTATCCCAGAATCCGGCGCCAGGCATCCGGTGCGGCGTCGCGGGTGGCCGTGACCACACCCGCGTTGGCCATCAGGATCAGGGGGACGTCCTGGTGGGCGAAGTCCTGCCGGAGTTTGCCAACGGCTTTTGCACGGTCGAGCAGCTCCCCGAGGGCGTTGGCGGAGCGGTTGCGTTCCTCCTCGAAGGCTTTGGCGGTTGGAAAGGTCATGGTGAGCACGTCGGCGAAGCCTCGGTCATCGGCCTGCATCCGGCAAACCCGCTCCATGTAAGTACAGAAGCCGTTCCATGGGTCTGGGTCGGCGAGGGCTTCATCAATGGCATCGGAATAGGCATGCATCTTGTCGGCGAATGTCGCGGCCACGAGGTCGTCGCGGGTGGGAAACCGCCGGAACAGGGTGGCAACTCCGACGCCGGCGCGGCGGGCGATCTCGTTGGTTGACACGTCGAGCCCGAGTTCGGCGAACACCTCGCGCGCTGTTTCCAGGACGCGCTCCCGATTGCGTTCCGCGTCTGCCCGGAGGTTCCGGCCGCTGGATGCAGGTGCGGTGCTCTCGTCGTTTTCTTTCGCCATGTGATCAGCCTACACGCTTGTGGAATAGGCGCTCCACTTTAGGTGTTAGAGTTTTCGAAGCAAGTGGAGCAGTTGTTCCACTAATCCACTACGAAAAGAAGAGAACAGACATGCGCGCATTTGCACTGACCGGTTTCGGAGAAACCCCACCATCGTCGAGGCCCCCTTGCCTGAGCCTGCCGAGGGCGAGGTCCGCGTCCGCGTCCACGCCGCCTCGGTCAACGGTTTTGACCTCTCCGTGGCCAGCGGCCGACTCGAGGGGATGATGGAGCACCGTTTCCCCGTGGTGTTGGGCAAGGACTTCGCCGGCACGGTTGACGCTGTCGGGGCCGGAGTGGCGGATTGCCACGTCAGGGACCGGGTCTTCGGCGTCGTGACCAAGCCCTTCATGGGCGACGGATCCTTCGGCGAATACGTCACCGTCCCGGTGGCGGTTGGCATCGCCAAGCTCCCAGACACGGTGGACTTTACCGGGGGCGCCGGTCTTGGGCTGGCAGGTACCGCGGCCGTGGACGCGTTCGACGGTGCAAACATCAGTTCGGGATCCACCGTCCTGGTGGCAGGCGCGACCGGAGGGGTCGGTCAGCGGGCCCTTCAGCTCGCGGTCCGGGCCGGGGCCCACGTGATCGCCACCGCCAGCTCCACTGAGGAGAAGGAACTTGTGACCCGCCTCGGCGCGGCAGCCACTGTCGATTACAAGGCTGACGTTACCGAACAGGTCCTCGCCGGCCACCCCGACGGCGTCGACGCGGCGCTGAACTTCGCGGGCGCCCCGGCCGCCCTGGTGCCTGCCGTGAAGCAGGGCGGACGGCTCGTTTCGACCCTCATCATGAGCCCCGAGGACGTCCCGGCGGAGGGCATCCAGGTCGTCTCGGTCTACGCCCACCCGGCACCGGCCACTCTGGAACGTGTGGCCCAGAACCAAGCGGAAAAGAACACTGCTGTGACCGTCCAGCGCACGTACAGCCTTGAGGATGCCGAAAAGGCATTTGAGGACTTCGCCGCCGGCACACTCGGCAAGCTCGTGATCACTGTCGCCTAATCCACCACCAAACCGGTGTGCTGCGGGGCCGGCAAAGGCCACCTCCGCAGCACAACCTCTATCCAACCGCTGCGCTCCCCGCGACCAAGGAGAACTTCTGATGACCTTCGAACTCGGTGTCTACACCTTCGGGAATACACCGCAAACCACCGACGGTGGCACCGGCAACACTGCGCAGGCGATCCGTGATGCGCTCGAAGCCGCCCGGCTGGCCGATGAGGTCGGCCTCGACTTCTTCGGGTTCGGCGAGCACCACACCGCCTCGATGCCGTTGTCTTCCCCTACCTCGATGGTCAATGCCGCGGCGGCCGCGACACATCGAATCAAACTCGGCACGACGGTAACGGTGCTCTCCACCGACGAGCCCTTGCGGGTCTTCGAGCAGCTCGCCACCGCGGCCGCGATCGCGCCCGGGCGGATCGAGACCGTCGCCGGCCGGGGCTCTTCCCCGATCACGTTCCCGCTCTTCGACTACGACAAGGCCGACTACGACATGCTGTTCGCCTCCAAGCTTGAGTTGCTGATGGCGGCCAACCACCACGACCGCGTCACATGGAACGGGCCACACCGCAAACGGGCCCTCGAGGAAGCGCTGATCGTGCCCCGTCCGGAGCATCCGTTGCGGATCTGGCTCGGAACCGGGGGCAGCCCCAGTTCGGTGGGCCGCGCCGTCGAGCTCGGGCTTCCAATGTTCTTCGGTATCCTCGGCGGGACCCCTGAGCATTGGGCACAGTACGGCCACGCTTACCGTGACGCCTGGGCCGAGGTCGGCCATCCCGCCGAGGACGCCGGCATCGCGGTCGCCGTGCACGGATTCGTCGGCACCGCTAACGGGGCGGCGAAGGCCACCTACCTTGAGCACGAGCTGCGCATGTTCGCCACCGGGTCCGCCGAGATCGGACGCCCGGGAATGGCGCCGTCCGGCCGCGAGGCAGCCATGGAGCCCGGTGGCATGGTCTTCGCCGGCAGCCCGGACGAGGTGACCGACCGCATCCTCCACCTCCACGGACTGCTCGGCCACGACCGGCAAATCCTGCAAATGGACGTCGGCGGCATGCCCCACACCACGTTCCTCAAGAGCATCGAACTGCTCGGCACCGAAGTGCTCCCGCAAGTCCGCAAGGAACTCGGCCAGTAGGGCCGCCGCAACCACCCGTCATCCCCACAACGTCACTGCCCCTCCAGGAGAACCCGTGTTCATAGCCCTCGTCATCGCCACTGCCCTCCTCGCCCTCCTCGCGGGAAACTCCGCCATGATGAAGCTCCGCAAGAACGACCAGGTCGTGGCCGTCATCGGCGGCACCGTCGGCGTGCCCGTCAGCTACTTCCCTGTCCTGGCTGCGCTCGAAATCGCCGGGGCAGCTGGCATCATCGCCGGCCTGTGGCTCGCCCCGCTCGGCATCGCAGCTGCGGCCGGACTCACCGCCTACTTCATTGGGGCCATCGCCGGCCACCTGCGCGTCCGCGACACCAAGAACCTGGCCATGCCGCTGATCCCTCTCGCCCTCTCCATCACGGTTCTGGTGCTGCGCCTCATCACCGCCTGAGCACGACCCCATCCGTAACCAGCCACCACAGTCCGCACACCATTCAAGACAACCCTGCCTGCCCCGGTTCGAGAACGTCCGGGTCGGCGACAGGAGAGGAACAACACCAATGAACGTCACTGTCTTCGGCGCGACCGGCGCCATCGGCTCACTCACCGTCAACGAACTTCTCAGCCACGGTCACACGGTCACCGCTTACGCCCGCAACGCCAACAAAATCCCCGCCACGTGGGGCGACACAGTCCGAGTCGTCATCGGGGAAATGTCTGACGCCGCAGCCATCGACGACGCAGTCAAGGGCGCAGATGTTGTCATCAGCGCTTTAGGCCCAAGCATGGACCGGAAGGCCACCGGCCTGCCCCTGGTCGAAGGAACCAGGCACATCCTCGATGCCATGAAACGCCACCACGTCACCCGCTATATCGGCCACGGAACCCCCAGCATCCTGGACCCGCAGGAAAAGCCCACCTTCCAGACCCGGCTCATCGGCTTCATGGGACGGACGTTCCTCAAGCGCGCCTACAACGAACTCCTCAGCATGACCGACCTCATCAAGAACTCGGGAGTGGACTGGACCATCGTCCGCTTCTCGGCCCCTACGGACGGCGAGAGGACCGGGAAGATACGTACGGGTTTCTACGGCAAGGACAAGATCGGCTTCCCCATCACCCGCGCCGACATCGCCGCGTTCACCGCAGCCCAAGTCGAGGATCCCTCCTACATCCACCGCGCCCCCGCCATCAGCAACTAACCCCCATCACAAAGGAACCAACACCCATGACCATCGCAATCTTCGGCGCCACCGGAAACTCGGCGGCCACATCATCGACCAACTCCTCGAACGGGAAATTCCCGCCGCCGACATCCTCGCCCTAGGCCGCAACACCGAACGCCTCGACCAGCTCGCCGAACGAGGGCTTGCCACAGCAGCGGTCAACCTTGAGGACGTTGACGGCACCGCCGCGACACTGTCCGGTGTAGACAAGGTCCTGCTGATCTCCGTCAGCGACCCCGGCCAACGCGTTCAACAGCATGCCGACGCCATCGAAGCGGCCCGCCAGGCCGGTGTGCGGCACCTGGTCTACACCTCGGCTTTGCAGGCACCGACCACCATCCTCGAACTCGCCGCAGACCACAAAGCCACCGAAGAACTCCTCACCGCCCCCGGTATTCCGGCAACATTCCTGCGCAACGGCTGGTACACCGAGAACCATGTCCAGGACTTCGCCGCTGCCCGCAACAACGGTGCCATCGCCAACAGCGTCGGGGAAGGCCGCCTGGCCACCGCCTCCCGCAAGGACTACGCCGAAGCCGCCGCCGTCGTACTCACGACTCCCGGCCACGAAGGCAAAGCCTACGAACTCTCCGGCGACGCCGCCTGGAACTACGACGAATTCACCACCGTGGCCGGGAAAGTCCTCGGAACCCCGGTCTCCTACAAAGCACTCACTGCAGAAGAGGAACGCGAGCAGCTTCTGGCCTTCGGCCTTGATGCCGGCACCGCAGGCTTCCTGGTCATCCTCAACGCCAATACCCGCGAAGGCGCACTCGCCCACACCTCCGGCGACCTCGCGCGGCTCATCCAACGACCCACCGAGCCCCTCGAAGTCACGATGCGGATCTGGGCCTAGCCGCGGGAGAGCGGCTCCCGAGTGCCATTTGGCACTGCAAAAATGCCGCCATTTGCTGCTGAGGTTCACAGGAGGAGGAGGACCAGCCAAGGCTGATGGCGTTCGCCGGGATGAGACGTCTTGTATCCCAAGCGATACGAGTTGCTCTGGCGAGGGTCGTTAGCTAGCCTCAGCAGGCTGGACCAATACTGTGATCGAGGGGTCGACATCGGCGGCCCAGGCCAGAGTTGGCAACTCTGCACCCTCAAGCCCGCCTAGTTCAAGAGCAGCTTGGGCCGAGAAATGAGACGACTGAATGGACTGCCCGTTGGCAGCGGCTGCATAGAATTGTGCGGCGTAAGTGATGGCGTCCCCATCGTTGATCTCATCGGCCATCCCGATCGCGAATGGAGCGACATCGTCTACGAGCTGGTCTATTTGGGCCGCGGAGTTGCAGGAGTTGAGCAGGACCAGGAGCGGCGGTGTATCCGTCGCCCTGACTGCCGACGCAAAAGCTCTTGCACTGACGATGACACCCTGGTGCTTGTCATCCTCATCCCGTTCGAACATGATCAGGTCATCATTGCTGTGCCCAGAGAATGGACTACGTGAGGCCGGAACTTGGTAATCCCATCAAGTAGGTCTGAAGTCGTAGCTGCAGGACGCACGTCCAATTCGACGAGATCCCGGTGAAGGGCGCTTTCCACAGCCGCACGGATGCGTTTCTGTTCTCGCCCGACACGGAGGTCACCTTCGGAGGCTGCTCCGAGAATGAGAATCCTCAACCGCTCCGGCTTCGGAGAAGGCAGACTCCTTACCGCGCTGCTAGCCATGGCTTCAGGCTGGATAATTCGGCGGCTTAGGGCAGCAGAGTCAGCCGCCATACGGCGGTCTTTCTGCTGCTGCTCGCGCTTACGCTTGCGCTCCGCCGCGTCGGCTTGAGAGCGCTCCGCATTTGCTAATCTGCCCTGCAGACTAGATTCCTCCCGGGCATAGGCAGTCGCCTTGTCCTGCCAGCGGTTCGCTTCCTTGCCCGCGGTGGCGGCCTCATTCTCATAGCGCTCAGATTCTCGTCGCTTGCTGGATGCGCCACTCGGACTTGTTGCTTTATCCGCAGCGGACCGAGATTTGGCAGGGGCAGAACGTTTCACTGTTTCCTTATTCCGGTACTCCCCAGCTTTCTTCTCCGCCTCCATACGCTGTTTACGCTTCCGGTCCAACTGTCCGCGGTATTGACTCGCACTCATCCAAACCTCCGAGGCCGACAGATCGTATCTTTGTCGGTGAGCTTACGTTGACTCCCCGACAAACATCGGTCCTTGGGCCTGCCCCTGCGCGGTGGGTCGCGTCGGATCGGCTACCGCGTAAAGGGTGTTGAGTTGGCGGTAAAGGGCTCGGGCGAGGTAGCGCTTGAGAGATCTTCGGATTTCGCGGTAACTACGGCCTTCTTGGGTGCGTTTGGCGACGTACTCCCGTGTTCCGGGGTCGTGGGTCATGCGGGTCATGGTGATGGTGTGCAAGGCACGGTTGAGGCGCCTGTCACCGCCCCTGTTGAGCCTGTGCCGGACAGTGTTACCGCTTGATGCCGCCAAGGGATTCACCCCTGCCAGTGAAGCGAAGGCAGCTTCGCTGCGAAGCCTTCCTGGATGCGACCAAGCTGTCAGGACAGTTGCGACTGTGACAGCCCCGGCGCCCATCATCTCCAACAGCGGCGCTGCCGGACTTTGCTGGATCAGTTCTGTCATGCGCTTCTGGTTCGCCGCCAACTGAGTGGTCACTTCTGAGACTCGGCGCGCCAACCTTACAGCCTCCTCGCGCGCAATCGACAGTTCTAATTGCTCCTGTCGTTCCCGCCACCTGGTGATTGTGGCGATCTGCGCTGGAACCAGAGGTTTACGAGCGTCGATTCCAAGATCATGGCTTCGGAGGAGAGCGACGAGTGCGTTGACGTTCATTGTTCGTTCCCGTGCCAGCTGATCCCGCGCTGCACTTAAAACCCTGAGTCCCGCACGGGTTCCTTGATCCAGCCGCGGAGCCCGGAGCTCGGACTCCTCCAAGCCCAAGACAGCGCTTCCGATGGCTGCAGCGTCCACTGGGTCGGATTTTCCCAGCCCTCGACGGCCTCGGGCGTTCATTCGTGGTGCTTCGGCGACGTCGTAGCCAGCATCCGTCACTACCCTGGCTAAGCGCGCCCCGTAGGAACCGATACCCTCAACAGCCCATAAACAGCCCATATCGCCGTCTGTCCTTCGGGCTACCCAAGCAAGTGCGCGGGAAATCCCTGCCGAGGTGGTGGGGAACTGCTCGCACGCGATCTGTCGCCTAGTGCTGGCCTCGATGATGGCGTAAGTGTGGGTGCGTGCGTGACAGTCCACGCTGATAATGAACGGGCGGGTCTGCGCAACGAGGGTCAACGCGGCCACCCTCCTTTCTTCTAAGGGACAAGTCAGGTCGCAACACGACCGGCGCCGGACCTGGGAAGGGTCACTCCGCGGCAAAACTGTGATGAGCCACAACCTCAAAGGTTGGGCAAGCTTCTAATCAAGCCAACGAAATGGGACAGGTCAGTGCCGGTTGCTCCACCCAGCGTGGACAAATCGGGGGAAACGCACCTTTGAGGGGCAATTGTTTTTTCGAGTCACGCGCCAAGCAGAACGACCGGCACCAACACTGCCAGCTAGTCCCAGACCAGCCACGTAAAGACTCACAATTGTTTTTTGTTGCTGGCAAGCTCGCTTGCTCGGCGGCCGACGCAGGCCCGTCCACCCGCAGGGCAAGGGGGAGGAAATCAGCGACGAAGGAGCGCCGGAGGGACATTTCCTGCACCGCAGGCCCCTGGAGGAACGACCGGGGCTAGACGGGCCGGGGGTGTCAGATTGTTTGTGTAGGAGAGCTGTAGTCGCCGACTGATTGGGAGAATCATTGTGGCTATGACTAAGCCCCGTGAAGAGTTGCCCGAGGAGCTTGCCCGTAAGGCTGCGGCTGCCGGCAGCATGGATGCGTTGAAGGCTTCAGGCGCGTTCGATGAGCTGATGGCTCAGATCGATGCCGGGCAGCTGGAACTCGACGGCAAGGATGGCTTTATCCAGCAGCTGGTCAAGGCCTCCCTCGAACGCGGGCTGCAGGCCGAGCTGTCCGGGCATCTGGGCTATGACAAGGGCGATCCGATCGGTCGTTTCCTGCCCAATTCCCGCAACGGGTCGTATCCGAAAACACTCGGAACATCCGCAAGGGACGTGGATCTGGCCGTGCCGCGGGACCGTGACGGATCATTCAGCCCGCATCTGGTGCCCAAGGGTGCCCGCCGCACCGGTGGCCTGGCTGAGATGATCATCAGCCTGTACGCCGGCGGGATGACGGTCCGGACATCGCCCACCATCTGGAGTTCACGCTCGGCACCGAACTCTCGCACGAGACGATTTCGAAGATCACCGACGAGGTCCTTGATGAGGTCCTTGAATGGCAGAATCGACCGCTGGAGCCGCTGTATCCGATCCTCTATCTGGACGCGATCATCATCAAGGTCCGCGACGGACACCAGGTCGAGAACCGGCCCGCGCACATCGCCGTGGGCGTGGACATGGAGGGTATCAAGCACGTCCTGGGCATGTGGGTCGAAGCCACCGAGAGCGCGAAGTTCTGGGCCGGCGTCTGCGCCGAGCTCGCCAACCGCGGGGTCAAAGACGTCTTGATTGTCTGCTGCGACGGGCTCACAGGCTTCCCCGAGGCCATCGCCGCGACTTGGCCGGCCGCGACCGTCCAGACCTGCGTCGTTCACCTGATCCGCGCCTCGATGCGGTTCATCGGCTACCAGGACCGCAAGAAGGTCGCCTCCGCCCTGCGGCCCGTTTTCACTGCCCCGACGGCCGACGCCGCGCAGGACGCCCTCGATACCTTCGAGGCCTCCGATCTGGGACGGAAGTATCCCGCAACGGTGCGGACCTGGCGGAACGGTTGGGAGAAATTCATCCCGTTCTTGGCCTTCCCGCCACCGGTGCGGCGCATCATCTACACGACCAACGCGATCGAGTCGCTGAACTACCAGCTGCGCAAGGTCATCAAGAACCGCGGGCACTTCCCCAACGAATCGGCCGCCGTGAAGCTGCTCTGGCTGGCAATCTGCAACATTGAAGACAAACGCGCCAGCGAACGGGCAAAACTCGAAGGTCGGGGCACGGGAGAGCCGGTCCAAGACCGTAAACAAACTCATCGAAGGAATCACCACGCAAGGATGGAGCGAGGCCCTCGGCATCCTCGTTTTGAACTACCCCGACAGAGTCGGACCCTACCTGAACCGATGAGACTCCACCTCACCTACACAAACAACTTGACAGGCTCGACGGGCCGGAGCGGACGCCTAAAATCCGCAGGACAGCAACCAAAAAACGTCGCAGACGTAGACAGGGCCAGGGCCGCCGGAGCCCTGCGACGGAGGCACTGGACCCAACAGCCGGCCGCGCCAGCGGACGCCCATATCGGAGGACGGTCGATGGCCGGGTGGCTCTCAGCCCGCCGGCGCGAGGCAACCGACGGCTCCACCCTATTCGTGGATTTCCGCACCGAAGGCAACGACTGGCCACCGCCACGATCCCTACATCTAAGTGTCGCTGGGCACTACGTTTGCAAGTGCAGCGGGTCTTTCTACAATCGCAGAACAGGATCCGACCACTCGACGTTCCGTTCGTGGCAATTCCCTCCCCTGACCGACTAGGGAGAATCTCTTCACACACACCGCGATTCCCAACACGCCATGTTAGCGTGATTTTGATCATATTTTGCTCGCGGAATCTGCGCTCCCGAAGATCCAGAAAGCTTGTAGCCGAGAAAATGAAGCATACTGCCGCAATCGGAGAAGCCGCCGCCGAGCCCTTGGTAGATCGTCGCTCCGTCTTGGAACGAGCCTCTCGAATTCTGGGCAGTTTCGATCAATCAAACCAGTTTCAGTCCCTGAGCGCGGTCAGTCGCACTACAGGGTTACCCCTAACTACTGCACATCGGATTGTCACCGAACTTCTATCCCTCGGCTTGCTCGAACGAGATGAGACAGACCGTTTAAGCATTGGGACCGAACTCTGGAAGATTGCGCTTTGCGCTCCCAAGGCATCGGGGCTGCAACGTATCGCACTACCTTTCATGCAAGACATGTACTCGGCAACAGGTTTGCCCATCCACCTGGGCGTAGCTGAGGGCTACGAGGTTCTGTTCATCGAGAGTCTGCGTAGCGAACCATCGACGGATGAACGTCCCAGGCTCGGAGCAAAATACCCAATGCATATCACTGCGGTAGGAATGGCGCTCTTGGCCCACATGCCCGAAGCGTTCGTGAAAGGGTACTTGAAGCACATTGAGGGGGGAACCAGCGAAGGGGCGTTAACAGAGAAGAAGGTTTACTCGCGACCCAATGAATTTGCCCTACGAAGAGAGCTTGCTGGAATCCGGGCCGAAGGCTACTCCCTCAGCGACCGCCAGGCAGAACCTAATGCAGTGGCTCTCGGTGCCCCGATCTGTCTTGGTGGTGGAAGACCCATTGGTGCAATCTCCATCATCGTCCCGTGGGGCAAGGAACATAAGCCCTACGCGCTCCTCGTGCGCACTACTGCTCGGAGCATTCAACGGTTGTTATCAGAGCCCACCTGATATCGATACAGCGTATCGACGGTACTCAGCTGCCAATTCCGCTCTTCGGAAAGGGTAGTTGTTACCCGCGTTGGACCGTGGAAGATTTCGATGTTGTGACCGACCAAACCATGCCTGACGCTCAGAGCGCACTCCGCAGCAACCTTCCCCGCACCAGTCCCCGCTGGTTTACTAGACGAACTCAGTGGCGCCAGTTGGGGCTCCGCGACGAGGATCTATCGAAGCCCAAAATCGCAGTCGTAAATTCGTCCTCCAAACTTTCCCCGTGTTTCTCACATCTGGATCCGATTGCCGATGCCGTCGTCAAGTCCATTGGAGAAGCAGGTGGCATTGGGTTCGAGATACGAACTGTTGCTCCGACAGATTTCATCATGAGCGCGGGCCATGAGGGAGGTTATGTCCTCTCCTCACGTGATCTCGTTTCCTTTGACATCGAAAGCGTCGTCGAGGGTGCCTCGCTCGACGGAATGGTGTGTCTGGCCTCCTGTGACAAGACCACACCTGGCCAACTCATGGCTGCGGCCAGAACCAACATTCCAACCCTCGTGATTTCATGTGGATTTCAGTCCTGTGGGTTGGGTAAAGACGGCACCGCTGTGGACATGGAAGAAGTCTTCATTAAGGCGGGGCACTTGGCCCGCGGCGGCGTAACCTTTGAGGAGATGTGCGACCTAAGCAATCGCGCGATCACGAGTCCTGGCGTCTGCACCGGCATGGGGACTGCAAACTCCATGCACCTCATGGCAGAAGCCCTCGGCATGACGCTGCCGGGCTACGCACCCGTCGCTGCCAATAGCGAAGATATGTGGAAGGCCGTTCTCGGATCCGGCCGCGCCATCGTTGACGCCGTCTTAGCCGATCGTCGACCCCGAGACATCCTGACACCGGAAGCGATCCGGAATGCAATCAGGGCCATCATTGCTGTCAGCGGTTCCATCAACTCAGTCAAGCACCTGTCCGCCATCGCGAAAGAGAGCGGGCTCGCGCTGGACGTTGCAGACGAGTTCTTACGCGCTTCCAGAGAAATCAAGCCCATAGCGGCCATTCGGCCAAACGGCCCCGCCAGTATCGAAGAATTTGTATCTGAAGGTGGCACCCTCGCGGTGCTGGCCGGCCTAGGCACCCTATTTGACCGAAGCACCAAAACAGTCACGGGCGCCTCATGGGAATCTCTCTTACAGCCATACGAGGACGCATCCTCCCGCACCATCATTTCCACTTTAGATAGTCCGAAAGCCGGCCACGCAACAATACAGGTCCTGAAAGGAAATCTCGCACCCCATTACGCAATAAGCAAACTCTCTGTCACCGAAGTACGGAAGCGATTCTTCCAAGGACCCGCGACCGTTTTCACGGGGGCCAACGATGCCATCGAAGCGATTAACAAGAGTGCCCTGGAAGCCGGCTCCGTTCTAGTTGTGCGCGGCCTCGGCCCAGTCGGCACCCCTGGAATGGGCATGGCCTCCAACGTGGTGTTTGCTCTGGACGGAGCAGGTCTAACTGACAAGGTCGCATTGGTGACGGACGGTCAATTCTCCGGCCTGGTCAACAAGGGCATCATCGTCGGCGAGGTGTCGCCGGAAGGAGTCGGCGCGACTCCGCTGGGACTCGTCCAAGACGGAGACACGATCACCATAGATCTCGAAAGTGGCGACCTGAAAGTGTCTGTTACTAGGGACGAAATGCGAGGCAGAGCAGCAAACAGAATCGCGTCGGTTCCGGATGATGCAGCGCCGCGATTGGACTGGCTACACCTTTTTGCTTCCACTTATGACCAGCGTTACCTCCCCTCAACCGCCGCCCTTCGGGCACCAGCCCAAGCTGCAACGCCAGGAGCGTCTGCATGACTTACGTTTCTGTTCGAACACTGCCGGCTGTTCGAAAACGGCCGCGGCAGACACCCGAAAAAATTACGGCAGAGGTATGCGTTGTGGGCGCAGGCATGGCCGGAATCGCAGCGGCTTTGACTCTGGCCGAACAAGGTCGGGATGTGGTGCTGGCTGACGCACTCCCGATCCTTGGAGGCCAAGCCGTCCACTCTCTAATCGGCCTCTTTTGCGGCGTATTCGGATCCGGCCCGGATTACCCGCTGCTGACCCAAACCATCTTCGCCGAGATGTTCTCCGATCTCGAGGGTACAGATGCCCTGTCCTTTAGATACGGGGACACGTTGTCAGTCCAGTATGACGAAGTGGTAGTTGGGCGGTGGTTGGAACGAAAGATCCAATCTTCTGGTGTCCGGCTGGCGCTAAACGCTGTTGCACACGACGTCGATGTCGTGGATGGACGGCTCCAGTCAGTAGATTTTGCGTCGCGCTACGGTGATCTGCAGGTCTCAGCTGCCGGGTTCGTCGACGCTACCGGCGACGCCACTTTGACATGGCTTGCTGGATTCGGATGTCACCTACCGGATCGAGAGATCTACGGCTCACAGCAGTTCCGCATGACAGGAATTGCGGCATCCGGAGCACCTTCAAGGGAAGACGTTTCTGCTGCCCTTCGTGCCCATGGGGACAGATACGGGTTGAGGCGCAGGGAAGGAATTCCGTTCTACTTCCCCGACACTGATCATGCCGTCATCAACATGACCCATGTTCCGTCACCATTAAACGTGGCGGCGGTCGGAACCAGCTATCTAGAGGGTAAAGACGAAGCCGATCGCGTGGCCCAATTCCTGCGCGATACGTTTCCTGAGGCATTCTCGGGTGCCCGAATCGCGACCTACGGGTTGCCGGGCCGGCGACAGACACGCTGGATTGAAGCACAGCACTCGTTGACGTCCCAGGAAGTGGTCAAAGGAGTACGCTTCGCTGATGCGGTCGCTCGGACGGCGTGGCCGATAGAGCTGCATGATCGTGCTGACTCCCATCGGTGGGAGGTCTTTGAACCTGGGCATGTGCACTATGTTCCCCTGGGTTGCATGATCCCGCGCGGCGCCGAAAACCTGATCGCCGCTGGTCGATGTGTGGACGGGGATCCGGCAGCGCTTTCGTCCATCCGCGTGCTTGGTCCTTGTGCCGCCATGGGGGCAGGAGCCGCCCATGCTCTTGATCTGACGCTTGGCAACAGCATTAACTCGATCAACCTGAGGGAACTGGCAGCCCGCGTTCAGGACAATGTCGGAAGCAGGCCGGCATGAAGCTGACTGAAATAGAAAAGGCCATGCGGGATGGTAGAGAAGGGGAAGCCGTTGCTGCGGCTATGGACTTGCTGATCAGGTACGGGGTCGCGCTGGGTGCAGACCGGCTCGTTCAGACCCGGAATGTTGCAGGAACCATGACCCAGCCGTCTCCAGTGCGCACCCGGCTGGTCGAGGAAGGCGGCTGGGCGAAGTCCTTCGCCGTAACCAATCTTGACTGCGACCGCGTTATTGAAATTCCACGGATGAAGGTCCCCACCTGTCAGGTCCAGCACGGCATGGCCCGTGACGCTTTGGGGCTCAGCAAATACCGGGAGGAGACCATCGAGTTGCAGGAAGGGGCTGAGTCCTACTTCACTGAAAGGGGAATCAGAGTCCTCGCAACATGTACTCCATACCAAGTCGGAAACCGACCCGCGTTTGGAGAACATTGCGCCTGGATGGAATCTTCAGCTGTTGTCTACTGCAACTCGGTCCTAGGTGCGCGGACAAACTGCGAAGGGACTGCATCCGCCGGTGCGGCAGCACTGACCGGAAGAATCCCGTACTGGGGTAACCACTTGGACGAGAATCGGTTGGGAAACCGGTGGATCAGCGTGGAAACCGAGGTCGATTCCTTCCTGGAATGGGGACTGCTAGGGTACTTCGTCGGGGAGATGGTCGGGGAACAGCGCCCTGTCATAACAGGTCGGGTCCACAAGCCCTCTGATGCTGATCTCAAACACTTCGGAGCTGCTGCCGCGACGGGCGGTGGTGTTGAGATATTCCACATACCGGGCTTGACACCAGAGGCACCGACATTCGAGGCAGCCTTTGGGCAACAGGCTCCTCGATCCCCGGATTTCACCTACACCAAAGCTGAACGCAACAGGATCTACCAGCTCCTGAACAACCAAGGGCAGCAGCGGGACGTGGACTTCATACTCCTCGGCTGCCCACATGCGTCCATTGAGCAGTTAGAGGTCGTTGGAAGCCTTTTAGCCGGTAAACGCGTTCATGCGGATGCCCGGGTTTGGATCATGGTCCCGAGAGACCTCCGCCGGATAGCTGATGAACGTGGACTGACTCAGCAAATCAGGGGAGCCGGTGCCAGCATATTGACCGATTCCTGCCCGGCGATGTCCCGCGTCGCGCCCGAGGGAACCAAAGTTTTCGCCACGGACTCAGTCAAACAGGCGAACTATCTCCCGGGGATGCTCGGAATTGAGGGCTGGCTAGGCACCACCGAAGACTGCATCAACGCTGCGATCACCGGCAAATGGAAGGCAGGCGCATCAGTATGACCGTCGTACTCGTGGGCAGGGGACTTGTGCCGGGCGTCGTTGAGGCAGAGGCCCTGGTGACAAACGAACCCATCTCGGGGTGGGGCGGAATCGACCCGGAAAGTGGGAAGATCATCGACACGCACCACGAGCTACGAGGGGCAGTGTTTACCGGGAAGGTACTCGTCTTTCCCTCGGCAAAGGGATCCTCCGGCTGGTCGGGGTTCTTCCAGGCCACCCGTCTGAACGGTACCGCTCCGGCAGGTCTGGTATTCAATGTCGTTTCCACAAAGTCCGCACTCGGCGCTGTCGTCACGCGGGTACCTACGGTTGCCTCCTTCGGCTACTCTCCGGCCGAACGCATCCGAACTGGAGACCTCGTCCGAGTGGATGGAGGAACGGGAACCGTCACAGTGCTCGAAACGGCGGCCGAATCCAGCAATTCAGACCTGTATCGCTGACGACTTCCACTATGCGGGAGGCGACCTTCCGTACGTGCAGAATCGTTGAAAAGATCAAGCTATTCGTAGGCATTAATTTGCTTAATTTGCATTACTGACAAGAAAGTGACCTTGAAGTGAAAAGGAATTCTCGAATCACACTCGGTGCGATGATGACAGTGGCTGTCGCCTTGGTAGCATCGGGGTGCTCCACTGGGGCGAGCGCGGACAAGACCGATGAGGGCTTGACTCCGGTGTCACTTATCGCAGTGCCCGTAATCGACCTAGCTGCGATTCAAATCGGCATTGAAGAAGGATACTTCGAAGATGCGGGACTGGATCTTACAGTCGACTATGCAGCAGGGCAGGCCCTGGTCCCCGGCGTATCCTCGGGGCAGTACAATTTCGGGTTCACCAGTACTCCATCATTGCTCCAGGCCCGAGGCAAGGGGTTGCCTTTGGTGGCAGTTTCCGAATCAGTACGCTCCACCGGAAACGTCGAGGAAGACCACGGGGGAATTTTTGTAGCCGGCGATAGTGACATGGAATCTGCTAAGGACTTAGAAGGCAAGACCGTTGCCGTGAATCAAGTGGAGAACTTGCACCAGATTCTCACCGAGATCTCGATCGAGAAGGCCGGAGGTGACCCTGAGAAGGTCGAATTTATTGAGATAGCATTTTCCGAGATGCCCGCCGCACTCGCCCGCAAGCAAGTGGATGCGGTTGCAACGAGCGAACCGTTTACGACCATTGTGTCGGAAGAAGGAAACAAGAGGATTGCTTCTCAATTCGTCGACGCCGATCCTGACTTTATTGCTGGAGCATACTTCAGCACCGAATCATTTGTCGCCGAGAACGGCGACATTGCAGCACAGTTCAAAGCGGCTGTTGATAAGTCACTCAACTTCGCGCAGGAAAACCCCGATCGGGTGCGAGCAGCGGTTACCGAGATCACCGATATCGAACAGGCTCTCGTTGACAAGTTGATTCTGCCCAAGTTTGCCTCTGACTTTCCCACCGAGCCGATTCAGAATTTTGCTGGAATGATGCTCGATGCCGGTGTCGTGCAAGAGCCTATCGATGTCCAAGGATTGATGGCCTTCGTCGAGAGCCAGCGTTAGGCCAGACGGTTGGGGCCGGCGGAACGCATCCACCGGCCCCAAAAAGCACCCTGTTTCAAGATTAGGAATTCGTAAACATTGAACCAACCGCGTACCCAAACCTTGCTCTTGCTCAATTCCTTCGGCACCTCAGCTAGCATGTGGAGGGATCTCAGAGCTGCACTTCCGCTAGGGCTTCAGATAGTTGATACCGAGCTTCCGGGTCATGGACCAGCCGCGACTTGCACCGGCCAAGTCAGTCACAAACGCGCTGTTGAATCGTACACTCAGCTTGCGATTTCTCTGGCGGAGACCAGCGACGTACACATCTGCGGAGTTTCTTGGGGCGGGGCGTTGGCGATATCGATTGCTGCCGCCGCTCCGGAAAGTGTCGCATCCGTGACTGCTATCAATGCGCCGTTACGGCAACCGAACCCCGAGTTCTGGACGGAGCGGGCACGTCATGTGGAAGAAATCGGGTTAGCGGACGTTGCCAAGGTGACACCCACCAAATGGTTCAGCGATACCTTCCGCCTTTCCAATCCGGACCGTGTCGCCGAATTGCAGCACGAACTCGCGTCTATGGATCCCCAGGGGTATGCATCGGCTGCCCGTGCTTTGTCTGGTCTCGACATCGAAGATGACGCACGTTCAGTGAAAGTGCCTTCACTTGTGGTGGCGAGCACGAATGACCGGGCGGTCGATTCCGAGAATAGTCAAAGGCTTGCCCAGCTTCTGGGCGCAGAGACACGACTCCATCACGACGCCGGCCATCTCCTTCCTGTCGAGATTCCGGAATGGCTCGGCAAGCATCTGACTCAGTTTATTGACCAAGGGCCAGTAACCGGATTTTCCCTCCACCAAGTCTCTGAAACGGAGAATCAGTAATGGCCGCCTCAAGACGCCTAGTCCTCGTTACCGGCGCAGCCAGCGGGATCGGACGTGCCCTCGCAATGGCTGCGGCAGCAGAGGGTGAGGATTTGCTTTTGCTAGACAAAGACGGTCCGGAGCTGGAGCGACTCTCGAACGCATTGAGCCAATACGACTCAGACGTCACATGCTGTGAACTGGACATCACCGATCGTGCTCAAGTCGAGGCAGCGATGCGGCCCATAAAACGACTCGACGTTGCCTACCTTAACGCCGGGATTTTTGCCGGCGGAAACATGCTCGGGGAACACGGTCAGATCGACACACTGGATCCGGATGTTTGGCATCGTGTAATCGATGTAAATCTGCATGGGTTCTTTAACACTCTCCAGGTGTCTACTTCAATCATGAAGTCCGCCGGCACCGGCAGCATCGTCGTGACCGCCTCTACATCTGGAATGCGCGCCGAACCGCTGGCAAGTTATCCCTATGTTGCATCCAAGGCTGCAGTGATCGCACTGGTACGCCAGGCAGCGCTTGAGCTGGCAGGATTTGGCGTACGTATCAACGCCTTTGCTCCCGGACCTGTTCGTACTAACATCAGCGGCAGCAATGGGATGGACCCAACGAAGCAAGCAACGTGGGACAACACTATTCCCATAGGTCGATTCGCTGAACCTGACGAATTAGTGCCTTTGGCGCGGCTATTGGCAGCTCCGGAGTCCTCCTACATCACAGGAAGCATCATGGTGGCAGACGGAGGAGCAGGTTCTTTGACTCAGGTTCCCGCGTCGGCGCTACCCTCCGCGGACATTGGGAGTAGATTTCGCTAGTCTCTGCCGACGGTGCCTGACGATTGTCGTGTGCCGATTGTCGTGTGGCGGAACGAAATTAGTCGGCGGCGTGTCCGGGTCTGAGCGATGCCCCGGATCGGGGACCAGCACCCGGCCAGTTGACCCAAGGTGCACCCGCCTTAGACGGGCCCATCCGCCCCCTCTTGACGGTTTGTACTAGGAGACATACGGGAAGTCTGCAGTCCTGCGTCGTCGACTCCACACCCGCGCTTTGGACGAGATGCAAATTTTCTCACAAGGCGGTCCTTTACCGCGATACCTTCCCGCGACTCCCCGCCGAGAAAACTCCCATCAAAAGCTGGTGTCCCGGATTCGCGTATACCCCGCCTGCAAAACTGTCCCGCAGGGGTGCCTCAAGCGCCTCTCTATTGGAGAGGCCGGCCTCGGCGGTTCCACATGTCTGGCCTCAGGCCGCTCGCCGCGTGCCTCAGAACGGGCACGGTGGCGGCATACGTTCCCCTTAGACTTTATTGGCCCCTAGCAGCCGCCTGATTGCGTAGGCACTGGCCATAACGTCGCGCTCGACAATGAAGCTGCTCCTTTTAGTCCAGCGATTCTGCAATGACGTCTGTTCGATACGGTTCGCAACCCGTAGTAGCTCATCCCGCCAAGGAATTGAGTCGGAGATCATTTCAGCATCCTATGGGACAGCGACCCGACGGAGTCTTCACCTATGGAAGACACCTATGGACCGGGCGAGCCTCTGCCCTACACAGCTCCGCCGGACAAACTGTTCCCGGATGGGCGATTTCACCGCAGCTAATTAACAGTAGAATCAGCGGTCATAACTGACATAAGCGGTTTAGCAGGGCGGCTAAACATACGTCCGGCAGGATGGTGCTTGGGAGTACAAGGTTACCCGCTTGAAGCGACGAGACGCTCAAGCGTTCGGCTGCCCGACACCGCCGATGTAGCCCTATCATCACAAAAGAAACGTAACCGAGAAGCTATTCCTCTTCCAGACATGAAAGAACATGATGACCAAGATTGGTACTAAAGCAGCCTCGCTCGTCGCAGTTGCCGGATTAGTGGTTTCGTGTAGTGGCGAGGTGGGCAGGAGCTCCCCGGCGGGGGCCGCGCCGCATGAAGTCGCTCAATCAGCCAGCCCTCATCCTTCCGCCGTTCCCTCATCAAGTCCCTATACATCGAAGGCGGCCACCGCGACCCCAGCGGTCAGCGATGCTGACTGGAAGGAAGGTGCCAAGCGAATGGTGCCGCGCACGGCTAAAGATATCAACGTGGATACCAACGCACCATTCAAGCTGGTATTCGACGACAGCGTCGAAGGTGCTGTTGTTTCCCTGGAACAATTCCTTAATACGCTTATGTCCGAAATGGTCAACCACTACGACGAGCGCGAGCATGAGGCAGAGGACCTCGCTGAAGAAACAGACCTTCTCGAGGAGCAACTCCGCTTCTCCTTCGCCTACATTGATCAAGATACGTTAGGTTTGGAGAAGACCAACGATCTCCTGAACGAGTACGCCGTGAACCTATTCTGGGCTGGAAACCTGGCCCCTGGCGCCTTTGTCAGTCTTGTCAAGGACGGTGTGACCATGCAGCCAGATGGTTCGGTGCTGATCACGGAGGACAAGATCTTCCTGACAGATGGTGATGACTTTGAAGATTTTGACGACGATGGCGGGACGATTCGGATGACGTTTGATTCGAACATGCAAATATGGAAGATCACTGACTTCAACCTATACGGTCCCATCGGTGAGTAGCAGGTGCCCTACGCTTTAGCTGGTGATGGGACGACCATAGGCTCTGCTCGAAGGGCTGCCTTCCACCGCTGACCTCCACTTGGTGCCTTCGAGAGCTGACCAAGAGGCAGCGCGGATTGGCTTTGTACAGCAAATCGAATCCTGAGAGTTCAGGAGGAAAATGACATCAGCCAGCGGCGCAAGGACAATTTGCTCTCTAGCAGATCGTCAAATCGCGTCTATGTGAAGGTACAGACTTACAACAGCCGTTCGACGTGTTCGCTATATCTGGCGATAAGCCCGGAAACGCATATCCACGGGCGGAAATTATTGTGCCCACTTCAAAGAACGCAACATACGCGATAGTGCTTCGTATTCATAGCTCTCCATGTAAGCCTCCAAGCGCTTCCGGCCACTGAGCAATGGATCAACTGAAGGCAGTTGTTCCTCAGCAGAAATGTACCGACCAAAGAACCCTCCGCTCAGCTCGGTGAAGCCAAACGAACTAAACAACATAGATCGGGTATCGTCACCCTCCCCGGGGTTGAACCCTGTCACCGAAACCATGGCGTCCCATCCGTCGGGAAGTTCCAATGCTTCAAATTTGACATGGTTCTCTTCGCCATTCCCAGCGATATTATGTAGGGACGATTCACTTCGATCCAACTCATGATAGCGGTGTCGATCGGGCGAGCCGCCAAAACCTTCAATGATTCCGGTCCGCATTTCTGCCACCAGCCTGCCATCCTCGTCATGGACATCAAGGTTGACTCCGGAGGTCTCGTCTGGATCATTTGACTGGGCAGTCCTTGGGGTGACTGCCCATTCCATTGGGTGATCAAAAGTAAGCTTGCCGTCGTCGGTGGTGTACTGGGTCCACAACCGGTCCATGAACTCCCTATGGTAGCCCGCCCCTGGAAAGATGGAGAGCCTGGGGTCTGTTTGGCCTGGGGTCAAATCAGCTGCGGCGTTCATGGCCGTAACAGTGATCTCTGCGACCGCTACGATCCGAAAAACTTGATTGATTAACTTTCCCGTGGCACTCCGAATCCTTTTGAGGTCATCAGAATCAATGAGCTTGTTCTTGAATTCAAGATACTTGTCGGGCACGGCCTCGTTCAAGGGCAGAGAAAGGCAATTCACCACGGTGAGGAGCTGCGCGCCAGTCATTTCGGTTTTCTCGGTAGTCCACGAGTTGGAGCCACCCTCGACTTCCACGGGATTGACTGAGGTAGCTATACAGTCGTTAAGCTGCATGACCAGAGAGAGCCATGTGAACATTTTCGTTACTGAGGTCGCGGTTCCTTCGGGTATGTCGCGAACGGCACCGTACTCTATGAGCCCGAATCCGATTCCCGCTAGAGCCAGCCACACGTTCGTGTCCAAGGCCAGCAACTGTCCGTCGCCGGCGTCAATCTCCTTCCAATTCTCCAAAATATTCTCTTTGGTGAAGTGAAACTCGCGCGTGACCAACGGGCTGACTGGGTAGGGCGCCCACCCGGAGAAGGCAGGATCATTTGATCTCAGGAGAGCGGCGATCGCAGCTTCATCGTGGATGAATTCCTGCCAGTTGATCCATGTACCTGATTGAATCTCTTCACTGTCGATGCTGTATTCCGGGATAACTGCGGAGCGGAAGAACCCAGCGTAGTTTCGGTTGAGCGCCGCCTTGATAACCAGTACGTCTGGGTTGTCGGAGGCACTACCCGAACACCACAGGACGGGATTGTTCAGATGGTCCATGAAAGTCGGTGCCGCCCATTCCGGCACATCCCCTTCGCACTGAGGCTGCGTCGCGTGAGTGCCAAGAAGCTGCCCTATTCCGTTGAACAGCTTTGATTGTGCCTCGCCGTCCCAATTGAGCAGGGAAGCCCAGACATCTCCAACTGCGTCGATAATGCTGTACTTCGAGAAGTGTTCGATGGTCGCGGTTAGCGTGCGTCTGTCGGCCGAGACCGAGGTCGCGATTGGATCCCACAGGCCTGATTCCTCGTCAAAGTGTGCTATGAAGGACTTCCCCTTGCCAGGAATTGGCGTGTTGCGGGTAAAGCTAATCGTCGCCCCGGTGGCGGGGAACGTTCCCGCCGAAAGTGTCAGGTCGACGATTCCAGAGACTTCCAGTGACTCAATACCCTCTAACGAGGTCTCCTCCGTGACACGTTTGGGCTCGATCTCTGCTTGAAGTTCCGGGTGACCTGGGAATGAAACCGCGACGTCCGTGCCCTCCTGCGTAACGGCGCGCGCGACACCCACCTCGTTCTTATTGGGCGCCGGTGTGCAGGACGAAACGGAAAGAGCGAAAACAATTGCGACTATGACTGCCCGTGCGCTACGGCCGGCTACGTAGATCTTCATCTAAATTTCCCATGCTGTCTGTTCAAAATTTGGAGCCCTGACGTGTGGGCCGGACAACCCACGAGAGGATCGACAGAGTAAAGCAAGAGAGCCCGCAGCTTGGGCTGACGGCCCGGCTCCTTCAGGTGAAGTCCGTCTAGGATGCAACGACCGCGTCGTTCTGATGCACGCTCAGAAGGCGGGACCTGTCGGATCCCTCGCTAGTAAGCAATTTTCTTGTAGACGGAGCGGCAAAGCAGGGCGAGTCCAAGAGCTACAACCGCAACGAGGAACCAGCTCAGTTCTCCACCAGCGTTCAGGGCGATCAGAACCGAGAGAACGGTTATCCCAAGACAAAGTAAGCCCAAGCCTCCAAGAACGAACCGTCCAAGCGAGGCGAAGAAAGCACCAGGATTGAGAAATGCCCTCCATATGCCGCCCAACAGAATCACGACGAGGAAGCCAATAATAATGAAATGCAATGTTGCCCCCAACAAGAATGAAGTAGATCTGGCAAAATATATAACGTTTCACCGACCTACACCAACCCTCGTCAGCTCAACGTCGGCACGAGGTCGAGGTAGCGGCCTGAGCTGTCACTACTAGTGACGATCCGCCCTTGTACGGACAGTTGTTCCAGTTGAAACCTGAGGGCTCCCAGTGGCTGGTAGTAGCCATCAGCGGCGCCAACCTCGGCGCCCGTGGTGCTCCCTTGACGTTGCTTGCTTATATTGTGACGGGCGGTTCGGTCAGTCAGCGTCCATGTTCAGACAGCGGGTGGACGGTGACGCGGCTGGCGCCGATGATCCTGCCGATGTCGGCGGGTTGAGGCCCTGAACCTTCAACTAGCGGGCGCGTTTCACCTTCCGGTCTGTGCGGTGACCTCCCGGTGACCTCCGGCTACCAGGCCCGCCGCCCGTGAACGGCGGCCGCGGCCAGCCCTGCCCTGCCCTTGGTCCGTTCGGCCAACTGGTCGAGTTCGAGTTGGGCGAAGGCGGACATCACCGTGAACATGGCCCAGCCCACGGCACCAGTTAATTGTGCTGATGCCCTCAGTCATGGACCGGAAGTGCACGCCCCGCCCCTCCAGATCATCAATCAGAGCCAGCAGGTTCCCAGTATTGCGGCCCAGCCGGTCCAGCTTCCAGACCACCACTTCGTCCTTCCCACAGGTGGTCGAGCATCCGGTCCAGTCCCGGGCGGGTGTCCCGTATGCCGCTGACCCGTGAGTCGGCAAAGATCCGCTTGCAGCCGGCAGCATTATGCGCCGTGTCCTGCAGGTCCGCATTCTGGTCTAGGGTGCTGACCCAGGCGTACCCGATGCTTGCCACACCGCCTCCCGAAGTCTCATCAAAGCTCTGATTTCCTTTTCATGAGAAAAACAGAGGTGAGACATATTGATGAGACATAACAGGTCCGGAAGATCGGGCTCTGGTGGATCGGGAGGTGGGTCCGCAGGTTCGGCCCAGCAAACGGTCGTTAGTTGAGACTTAGGTTGGTGTCTTCAGATCAGCAAGCGCCATCAAGAAGATGGCGGCAAACGCGGCCAGGCAGCACGCCCCGACAACGCTCACAACGAGCATTGCCTTTCGCTGCCGCCCTAGCGCTTCCCCGTCCCACTTAGCCGGTGCGGCCAGGGCGTACGCGGACGACATGCCAACCAAAACCAATCCGATGACTAAAAGGATCAGTGCCTGCGGGTGCATGGACTCATCCTTGCATCCTGTAGATGCGGCGCCTTGGCTCTCGCATCTAACTGACAGGTACCCCCACTGCTCACTGCATAGAGTGAGTATGTTCGAGAAACCGGCCAACATCGCCGCTGTCATCCTGTTCCTGTCCGACGCAACCCCTGAGCAGATGCTTGCCCTGCTCCTGGTCTGCCTGCTCTCCCACGATCGGGGGAAGCGCAACGACGGGGCCGCATAGGCCGGTTACCTAGCGACGGCCTCGCCGTCTGGAATCCTGTCCCCATGAATAGCCGTCATTTCCCAGCGCTCGGACGCTGGGCTTCAGTTGCCTTACTGGCTTGCCTATTCCTGGCAGGGTGCGCTGCCCCTCCGGTCGATCCTGAGGCGATAAGACAGGCCGAAATGGAAAAGCGGGAATCTTGGGCAGCCGAAGCTGCTGCAGCCATTCCTGACTCCGTACGGGAAGCAACCAAAGCAACATGCACTGCTGATCTGGAACGCAAGGCGGATGCTTCCACCGGCCAGCGTGAACACACGCTTGAGTCAGTGGAGTTTGAAGGTGAAGTGTCGGAATACAACATACGCCACAAGCCGCTGGCCCATGAAGTAAACGTTCGGTACATCCTGCAAATGGTCAGCAGTGGGGACACCTTGAAGTACCTGGAGAAGTGCCGCGTCCGTGCAGACGGTCAGGGTATTGACTGGCTGCCTGCATAACCACCGCTGACCCCCCGAGGGGGTACCCATCGATCCGTTTTTGTGGCCTACCGGTGATAATAGCCGCCCAAAATCTGTACGGGATAGAAAGTGCCAGATTCACCCTGCGGATTTACCGACGTTCCCGTTTCGGGCTCGAGTTTTTCGGTACGGGATGGATAGCCACGGGTGACGCCTAAACGGCGCGTTTCGCGTCGCGTGCCTGGGCTTGACGGACTGGTCGACATCCTCATTCGCGGTGGCCATCAACAGCGCATCCGTGACCGCGCCCAGCAGGAAGCCGGCGACCTTGTCTAGATCCCAGGGGCGAAGCATGTCCGTTAGCCATTAGGATGAGCTGCTTGCACTACCAGCTCAACTTGCCTACAGAATTCTGTTCCGTTGAGGGGCAGAGTGCAGCCGCTGGGTGGCCGGGACGTGACCATGCCTAACATCGACTCATGACGAAACGGGAAATCTTCATGGTCTTGAGCGCAGAGGACAATCTCCCGCGCGGCAATGTTTGGAAAATCACTGCTAAGAATACCGATTTCTATCTAGACTTCGAAGGAATCCACGGGGGTGTCTTTCACCTTTCCGCCCACGGACCCAACAATCGTTTCGACGGACACCGGTTCCACGTCAAGCGCGATCGAAAGGCGGTACAGGAAGCCAGGGATCACGGCTATTTTGTCGGTGACCAATTGGGCAGGGGGCATAAGTTCGACGGCGCGCAGTTAGCAGAGGATGCTTTTTTAATTGCTCGATTGCGTTGGAATTGGGATCTTCAACGACCTCGGTTCCGGGACGCTGCCCTTACCGCGACACCAATCCCTGAGTTAAGCGCCGGTAGACACGGCAGCATGTTAAATACCCAGCTCCAGCCAAATAGTGCATGGGATGTCGACTTGGTCGTTTCCTATGGCGGCCCTTTTTGGCCAGACGCTAAAAGTTCTGCCCGCGACAATTCTCGTCTCGGTCCGCTAGTCAACAGTTCCGGCATGTGGCTAACAGCGACCTCCTATCACCGCCCGCTCGCCACATATCCGACCCCCGAGGATCTTCGATTGCCGGTTCCTCGACGCGAGGAAACTCCACAATCAATCCTGATTGCTGGGCCTGGGCCGGGAGGAGCAAAGGACATCTACTGGTTCGTGGAAGGCATCACAACGCGTGCCCTACTGACAACCTCGGATCCCGCCTAGAGGTGTTGCAGGTCGGTCCGGGCACTTCCTGGCAGGATTGCCGCGGCTGGCGGAGCGCATGACGTCTGGCAGTGCCGAGCGGTTAGGGCCCTGATCCAGAGCAAATTCCCGGACCGCTCATGGGGCCGGTGATCTAAGTGCCCCCACAAAAATGCTCACGCAGGGCCGGATGGCACTGGCCCAAGCTCGGGCTCAAGCCTGCGTCTATCGGAGTGCTGATGGGCGGTCACGGAGCACAGCACAGGGCTACCATCGAGTTCTGCAAAGTCCATCTGCAGTTGCCGTCCATCCGCCTCAGCCGTTACGTTCCAAGTCCGTCCGCGGCTGTGGCCATGGACGAGGTATCGCGTGGACCCTCCGAGCTGGCACGCGATCTCGTCCAGAAACTGCTGTACCTGTTCAGTTCTCATTTCGATCGTCTCCCCTAACCGATCATTCACAAACAGCGGTAAGCAATCTTGGTCACTTTGCTCGGGTCGTGGCAAGAGGATCAGAGTTCGCACTCTTCATAGCCAGATGTCCCGGCCTCGTGTGGGTAATGATGGGGCAAGCCCCTTACGTCATGTCTGGAGGGCCGAAGGGAGCCATATTGGCAGACTGGTTTCAGTGCCCGCTCCAAGCAGCGCCCCGGCGTTCCCCCAACTGCCGGTGCGGCGCGCGAAGGCACCCAGCGAGAGGAACAGCCCGGCAAGCCCCCAACCGCGGGGCTGTTCTACCGCCTTAACGGCTTCAGGGGATGTCATCCTCGTCCGCCGGCAGAGGCTGGTCAAAAAACGACCTGTCCGAAGATCTCACCTCAGTTCATAGCGGACACGGGTGTTGAGTTCACAATCGCCGGTTCCTCCCCGGAATCACTAGTACAGAAGGCCGAGCTCCAAAAAGGGTCGTTTGTGACGCAATTTCTAGGGCCAGAGCCCGGCGAAGGCGACTAAGTCCTAGGAGTCCGTCACCCTGTTGCCAGGAAGACACGGAATTTGGCTCCTAGCCATTTCTACGAGTCCGAGGCAATAGTCTGGGCAGAGTTAAAGCCGAATTTATAGTTGGGGATAAAGCGTCGTGCCTTCTGAGCCTTCTGGTACCTACGACCTAGTGGATTTACCGGACCCTGGACCTGATACGTACTCTCTGGGCGTTTCGGGTCCTACACTGCTGCCTCGCCAGTACATCGCATTCTTCTCGCCATCAGACTGGGAGGAGTTTGTCTACGAGTGGGCTCGGGCTCTCGACGGTTACCTTCAGGTACAAATGCCAGGAGGAAGCGGCGACCGCGGCCTGGATGTCGTTGGACTACTGACGGAGGCCGGCACTGACGGGCAATGGGATTGTTTTCAGTGCAAGCACTACAGCAGAGCGCTGAAACCCGGGGACGCTTATCCGGAAATGTACAAAGTGATTGCTGGCGTCACGGACGGTGTTTATGCCCTTCCGCGGCGATACCGGTTTCTAGCCCCCCACGGCTGCGGTCCAACACTCACGAGGCTACTCAATTCACCGTCCAAACTCAGGGAGGGCTTCCTTGGTTGGCTTGAGGGAAGTTCTAGCCCTCTTCATGATGCCGACTCCGACCGGCGGGCGCGCATTCGTGCCACTGCTCTTGGAGTCGATTACAGCCTCTTCAAGGCTGAGGACCTGGAGGACGTTTTGGTCGTGCATCGGCGTTCACCCAACCATGTACTCCGGTTCGGGACCCAACCCATCACCCGACCGCGTGAGTTGGCGCAGACCCCCTCGGAGGTGGATCTGAGCCGTGAGGCTGTTTATGTCAAGAAGTTGGTGGAGGTCTATAACGAGCGACACGGAACAGCTTGGAAAAATGAAGCGGAGATCTCGGATGCTTCGTCTCGCGAACACTTCAAACGTGCGCGGGAGGCTTTCTTCAGCGCCGAAGACCTAAGGGGAAGCGCAAGAGATCAGGTGCCGGCGGAAGTGTTCAGCGACCTCCAACAAGACATGTATGACGGCGTTGTGGACATCGAACAGATGGAACACCCCAACGGAATGAGCCGACTCTCCAAAGTCACCGAGAAAGCATCAACGGTCCCTCTGGATTCAAGCCCACTGATTAGGATCATCCGCCCGCGCGACCGGACGGGGCTTTGCCACCAGCTAGCCAACGATGATCGACTCAACTGGATAGGTCAGGACTCTTAGCATGCTCCTCTTCAACGGGCCTGTAGAGGTCGGGATCCGAGCGGTGATCCTCCTCAACGCAGTGTTTCCTCAATCGCTCGATCTGAATCGAATCACCATTTTGGACCACTGGACCTTACACAGTGGCATGATCAGTGATCTCCCAAGTGTTCATCCAGACCGGGCTAACTCACTCGGCGAACTCGGGTTGAAAAGAGGCTCTATCGAGCAGGGCCTTCAACTAATGCGTAGCGCCGGCATGGTGTCCTTCATCGCTTCTGCAGAGGGACTTTCGTATCGCGCAACCGAAGAGGCTGCAGGCTTTCTTGGACTCATGGAGGCTCCCATGGTCGCTGCACTGGGGACACGCGCAGAATGGGCAGCAAATCATTTCGCCGAGCTCACTGATACGCAGGCCCACCAGTGGATGCTATCGCCGCTGCATGGTGTCGAAGATCCAGGAAAAGGAAACGTATGGCCTCCCCTCGCATGAAGCTCCGGCACCTTACCTTCCTTGGGCGAGGTGTGGATCCGGCAAGTATCGACTTCAATGAGCGCCTTACGGCGATAGTAGGACCCTCCGACACCGGTAAGTCATTCATTCTCGACAGCATCAACTATGCGCTCGGTGGCAAGGAACTCCGCAGCATCCCCGAAGTCGAGGGCTACACCCATCTACTGCTGGGTTTCAGTGTCGACGGAACAATAGCCACGTTGCTTCGCCCACTCAACGGTGGGAAGTTCGAGCTCTATAACAGTGACGTGAGGGACTTTCCTACATCGCCCGCGGACCGAGTGCTGAAACCAGTACACAACGCAGAGAAGGAGGACAACCTTTCTAATTATCTGCTTACGGAGCTAGGCTTCGGCGGCCGCAGAGTCCGGACGAATGAAAGAAATACCACCCGCGGGTTGAGCTTCCGGGACCTCGTTCAGCTATGTGTGATCTCCGAGGGGAGCATTCAGGCGGAGGCGGCGCCAGCCCTCACCGGGCAGCGCACGAGTGCGACTGTTGAAAAGTCAGTGCTGAAGCTTTTGCTGGAGGACGAGGACGACGCCGCTCTGGTTGAGGCTCCATCCCAGGCCGAAGAAAAGCTGAGCCGCGGCAAGTCTGCCCTTTTGGATCAGATTGTGGCGAAGCTTTCCAGCGAGATCTCCGATCTACCCAGCGATGCCAGCCAACAGCTCATCCGCCTGAACGCCTCAATCGCCGAGCACTACGATTCCATCCAAGAGAAGATCGCGGAGCGCGATGCGGTTCTCAATGAGCGCGAGATCATTAGAGCTGATCTGTCACGACATGAGGAAAGGTTCGCAGAACTGGAGGAGCTTGCGGCCCGATTTGGCTTGTTGAGCAACCAGTACCACTCTGACATTCAGCGTCTGGAAATGGTTGCCGAAGGTGGCACCCTTCTGGGCCTTTTCGAGCCCGAGATTTGCATGCTGTGCGGGGCACAAAAAGAGCACCAGCAGCACGGCCCAGGTGATATTTCCGGGCCCGAAATGCTCAGGGAGGCAGCCGTCGCAGAGATGGCAAAGACCGCGGGACTATTGCTCGACCTTGAAGCAACTATTGAGTCAATGGTTTCCGAGAAGCGGGACACTCAGCAAACTATCTACGCCGCTAGGCAAACCGTTGGGGAACTCGGAGTCAGGGTTTCTGAGCTCGATAGAAATTTGTCTCCGAAGAAGAAGGACCTCCTCGAGCTAACCGCTGCCAAGAGCAGAATCGAGCGCGCGCTTTCCGCACAGGAGCAGATACGAAGCGTTGAGAGCCTGCGTAGCACGATCGAACTCGATGCGATGAAGCCGGCGGGAAGTGCAGGGTCAGGTAACGATGAAGCGAAGCGTGAACTTGCGGCCTTGATCGCCGAGATCCTAAACAGCTGGGGTATGGCAGGAACCAATACAGCACGCTTGGATGAAAATGCTGAGCTGATCGTAGATGGGCGGCCCCGGAGCTCAAGGGGTAAGGGAACCAGGGCGCTGCTCCATTCCGCATTTTCACTCGCCCTGGCCACCTTCTGTATGCGCAGAGAACAGCCGCATCCAGGGTTCGTAGTACTCGATTCCCCTTTGGTCACCTACCGACAACCGGATCCAGGTGAAGATGAAACCATCCCTTCTTCCGTCTCCGATTCCTTTTACCGCTATCTGGCAACGGAGTTCGAAGGGCAAGCTATCGTCCTGGAAAACCAAGACCCTCCCGCAGACGTCTCTGGAGACACAACCATCATCACGTTTACAAAGAGGGAAGGCCAAGGGAGATACGGGCTGTTGGGACTGCCGTAACCCATGGTCAAACGACGACCGGGCCGACACTGTGTGTCGGCCCGGTCTGGTTTTCCCTCTGCAAAGGAAATCTGTGTTTCAGCGTAGCTGAATTATTGGTGGCTGCCACAGGTTGGGGAACGTCGTTGTTCCTGGTCACGCGGTGGATTGGTTCTTGCGCTTGTGTCGCGTTGAGTGGCGGTCCGCCCTGGTGAGTGGCTATTGTGTCTTGGCCTGGCGGCGGACCGCCCCACTTTTGGGAGGTTCCGGGCCTGCCTATGGCCGGGGGTGCCTTGCCGGGCAGTTTTGTCGCCGCCCGGCAAGGTTTGTCCTAGGCGGCGTCGGTGGTGGTCTCTTTGCCGCTGTCGATGATGATCTGTTCGGTCTCGGAGGCGGTGTAGCCCCAGGTGACCAGCTGCTTGAGGTAGTCGCGGTGGCTTTGGTGCGGTGAGCGCCATGAGTCCTTGGCGATCGTCTTTTCGTATCCTGCGCAGATCAGTGCGATCAGCGAGACCTCGGGCCGGGAAGTGGTGTTGGCGACGTGGTCGCGGAGGGGGTTCCAGCCCCAGCGCCCATTCTTGTCGTCGGTCTTGGCTCCGATCATGTCTGCGGCGACTTCGCCCTGGTAGCCGCTGGCGGTTTCGGGGTGGTGTGTGATGGCGTGGACTGTGAAGTACTGCCAGCCCTTGGGCGCCTGCTTCCGCGCCAGAAGGTTCTTCACAAACTCCCGGCGGACCACCGTCGCGGATTCCATGGCCTTGTTATTGGCGATCAGAATCTTGCGTTCTGTTTCCGTTCCTCGGTCATGGGGCCGGACTGTGCCTGACGTCCGCCGTCGTAGCGTTCGTGGCGCGGGGTGAAGCCGAGTTCCTTCCACCCGTTGATGACCGGTTTGGCGGAGTGGTTGCCTTGCCAGTCGCGCTGGATGACGTAGGCGTTGGCGTCGTCCGCGGTGGCCGGTTCACCGTCGGCCCGGTTCGCGGCCGAGACGTACAGGGCGCCTTCGTCGGCGTAGTGGCCCGCGTCCTCCACGATGGTCTTGCCCTGGCCTTCAAGTTCGGCGATCAGCGCGGCGCGGGCGGCGGCGATGTCCCGCTTGTCCCGCAGGCGCTGGGTGACGTGCCGGAGCATGTCGGGTTCGTCGGCGAGGACTGATTCCAGTTCCTCGGTCGCGTCGGGGTCGTCTTCAAATTCGGCCAGAATCAGGGCTTCTTCGATGGTGCATCCCCGGCCCAGGGCGGCGTCCCCGGCGGTGGTGGACTTGGCTTTCAGCGCGTCCTCAACGTTGATCTTGGTCCGCCCGGTTTTCTTGGCGATCTGCGCCGCCGACACCCCGATCAGGGAGAGCTGGTGGTAGGCCTCGGCCTCGTCGGCCTCGGTCAGCGCGGAGCGTTGGATGTTCTCCACCACCTGGGTGACGATGCGTTCTGCTTCCTCGGGGCTTTCGGTGATCATGACGGGGATCTCGGGGCGTTCGGCTTCGACGGCGGCGCGGGTGCGGCGCTGTCCCATCAGGACGTGCACGGTGCCGTCATCCTTGCGGTGTGCGATCACGGGCTCGAGCACGCCGTGTTCCTTGATGCTGGCCACGAAGGCGGGGGTGAGCGCGGCGTCCTTGCGGACGTTGATGTCGATGGTCAGGGTCTTGGGGTCGAGCATTTCCAGCGTGGGTGTGGTGTTCATGGTGTTGCTCCTTTTGCAGAGGATTCCGGTGGTGGGACGGCCAGTGGTGACCGGCCAGCTTCCCCTCTCCCCCGTTGTTTTTTGGCTGCTGGCGGAGCTTGCGGAGCTGTGCCCGACGGAAGGCCCGTCTACCCGCAAGGGCAAAGGGCGGGAAATTCCTGGAGGAAATAAGCGAGGCACGAGCGCCGGAAGGAAATTCACGCCCCTGCAGGCCCCGACGAAGGAGGGGCTAGACGGGGTGGAGCGGGCACATACGATCCGAAGGACAGCAGCCAAAAAACGTCGAAGACGTGAAAACAGGTCCAGGGAGGGCGGAGCTCTGCGGAGCCGGCACTGGACCCAACAGCCGGCCGCGCCAGCGGACGCCCACCAGGGCGAAGCGCAGCAAAGACCCAGGGCTTTTAGGAGCCAGACATTCGCTTTCGGCCTCACCTACGCGATCGCGTGGGGCGTCCTCATCTGGGCCGTGCTCGCGATCTTCGACCTGCCCGGCGCAGTCGCCGTTGCCTTCGTCGTTCCGGCAGTCATGCTGCTCCGCCCGATCGGCCGCTGGACGGGAATCCACGTCCTAGGCGAAGGAGCGTCCTAGACAGCAGCAGGGGCACAGGTCCCCATTTCACTGCGACGGGGTGTCTCCTTGGCGCATGAGGATCAGCCCCTCATGGGTGACGGTGGACCCGATGATCGCCCCGCTTCGGTCAAGGAAGGAGACGTCGACATTGCCCAGTGTGGTGAACTGCACGCGATCACCGGACGGGGATGGAATGTGCTCAAAGAGCCCGCCCAGTCCGTCCAGGGCTTGAAGGATCGTCCGGTCATAGGGGTATCGGTGCAGCACGGCCGCCGACTGTGGCCGCTGGTAGCCTGGGCGTTCGCCGACGCCGACCTGCCGAATCGGGGTCAACCATGCCAGCGCGCCCGTCAGTGGGTGGTTAGTGTCGCCGTCGAGGAAGACGAGCTCGATGCTGGCGGTCCGTGGTCGCAGGGACTGCATCCACTGTCGCTGGGCGTCCCGGTCAAAGCCGGCGAGAACGTCGAACTCCTCATGCTGACTCATGGGTGATCGCGTCCTTTCGGTCCGGGCCGCTGGGCAGCGGTCTATCCCACCCTAACGGCGAGGTGGCGCAGACTTGATCGTGGTAGCCGGTCTCAAGAACGGCGCCGGTCGCAAACACTCCCGAGACTCTCCAGGGCTGAAAGTACTGGCTGCTACAAAATTTTAAAAAGCGTGGCCGGAGCATATTTTCCTGCAGCTATTCGCAGACTCCAATACGCCGGCCCCACTATTTTTTGCAACGGATTTGCACGGGAGTACTCGGGAATTTTGACCGCTGGTTCCGGCTACTGGCCGAACGGCTCGGCGTCTGAAAAAGCGTCCGGGCGCTCGGCGAGCTTTTCTTTGAACGCCGCATCGAACAGCTCGCTGCCCTGCTCACCGAAATAAATGTCATCGGCCCGCACTTCCAAATCCTCCTGGGCGGGCAGTGTCGACGGGTCTTCGAAATCGATGCCGCTTGCCTCCGACGCAACGGATTCGACCCCGTCAGACAGGGCGTCCAGGCCGAACCACCGGTATCCGGCAACCGCGGCAGTAAGTTCGCGGGGCTCAAGCACCTGAATGCCGTGCAGCAGGCCGCCGTTCTGTGCGACGTTGTCCAGCATGAGCAGGTCATACAGCGCCCGGTCCCCTTCACCCCGCGGTCCCTTGTAGTCATAGTCCAGCGCGCGATTCCAAATTTCGTCAGCATGCAAGGTGCGGGACCCTTCTCGTGTCGCGATTGGCGTTGCATGCCCTTCGGTCTGCGATGGAGGGCCCGCGGTGCATCCTGCCAGAAACACCGCCGCAGTCATCAGAGGCACAAGCGTCGTTCGTTGCATCTTCACTTTCAGTTCCATTTAGGCAGTTGCCAACCACTGGTGCGTTGAAATCGATACCGGGGCGGCAATTTGCCCGCCGCAACGAAACTTATCTTGCCACGATGAATGGGTGAAATAATGCGGCAGCCGTCGGCTCGGGCTGCCGCATCAAGAGTCATCGCCAGGGGATCTTTGTGCGCACCCGTTCAATTTCCTGGAGGGCCTGCCCGGAGTTGACGGGAATTCCCCACCTGTCCGTCCAGTGCCAGAATCGTTCCGCTTCATGGAGCAGTTCTCGGCAGAAGGTGACCGGCTCGACGCGGGTCTTGGTGCTGCCGGCCGTCATGATCGCTCCCCCTTGGACGGATTCCAGCCCAATATGAAGCGGCTGGTCGGGAAAGAGGCCATTTCCCCGGCCCGTCGACAAGTAACCGTCAACCACGGCTGACAGGCAGCACCAGACGCCGCAAAGGTCGCCCCAGTCGGGGACGCCGAGAATCGGGATCTCGTTCCAAGTCAGAGTCACGACGCCATCGTTGTACGTGAAGCGGTGCCTCACCCCGGTTCTCAGCCACGCATCTGCCGCAGCTTCGTCGTCTGAATACAAGTCCAACATGTACTTTCCAGGATTCCCGGCGAAGTCCTCAACGTCCTCCACCGGTCGCACCAGCAGGCCGGTCGTACTGTGGAGTTGCCGTGTTTCCGGGGTCATGCTCCACCCTTCTTGGCTCGTTGATCTACAACCGCCGGCCTCTTCGCAATGCAGACTAAAAGGCTCGGACGACAAAACAGCCACGCCGCGTGGCCGCACAAGGAATTCCTCTGCGCGAGGATATCGTGTCGACGGGCTGCAGGAGAGGGCAAATGGGCACGGCACTATGTAGGGGGAATCACTAACACCAAGTAAGGTACTCATTTTATGCTTCGCCACCCACCTGGAAATTGGTCTGCTCAGGGGGTAAGTCAGGTATGTAAGACGGACGGCGCCTTGGTGTACTTAGACAGCAGGTTGTTGACAGGCTCCGACGAAGGAGGGGCTGGACGGGGTGGAGCGGGCACGTACGATCCGAAGGACAGCAGCCAAAAACGTTAGACACAACAGGTTCAGGGACGGCGGAGCTCTGCGGAGCCGGCACTGGACCCAACAGCCGGCCGAGCCAGCGGACGCCCACCAGGGCGTAGCGCAGCGAAGACCCAGGGCTTTCAGGCGCCCGGGTTATGCCCATTGGCGGGCAGGTGGAGCCCTCCGCCACAGCTCAAAGCTGTCCCCACTGGGTATAACCCGGGTCCTCGAAGCGTTTATCTACGGCACTCTTTCTCCCGGGGAATGGGTCACCGATGCCGGATCCAGCTCCGGTCTGGCCCTCAGGAAGCTACGGCGTACCGGAAGGATGTCCCGGACATCGCGGTGCCGGCCGAAATCGACGACGAGCGGTTCCACCAGGGTCAGCTCGGTTTCGCCGGAGTCGGCATTGAACCGCCGGCCTCATGCTTGTGCCCACCGACGCCGATAACGGCGCATATGTAGTCAGTCAGCGACTAATGACATGGACGCTACTGCTGTGGTGGTGACAGCCGCATGAGTGCGCGGTACATCTGTGGCTTGGTGGGTGGGTCCGGCAGGGGTTTGGCCGCCGCCGCGGCGAAGGACTGCAGGAGGTAGCCCAGGAGCCGGCGCCAGGCTTCCGGGGCTGCATCGCGGGTGGCGGTGACCACGCCCGCGTTGGCCATGAGGATGAGCGGCACGTCCTGGTGGGCGAAGTCCCGCCGCA
>NZ_JBFBGZ010000011.1:0-116939 GCF_040684925.1 Arthrobacter sp. NPDC089319
GTAGCCCAGGAACTGAACGGCCGGCCACGCAAAACGCTCGACTGGGACTCCCCAGCCGAGCGTCTGCGTGACTTACTCTTGACTACCTAGCCACCCACGGTGTTGCAACGATCCCTAGAAACCGCCGGGGAGGCACCGCCGTCGTACTTACTGGGGGTTTATCCGAAGCGGCCGGACACGTAGTCCTCGGTGGCCTTCTCAGTCGGGTTGCTGAAGATGGTCGGCGTATCGCCGTATTCGATCAGCTTCCCCGGCTTCCCGGTGCCGGCGATGTTGAAGAACGCCGTCTTGTCGGACACGCGGGCCGCCTGCTGCATGTTGTGGGTAACGATCACCACGGTGTACTGCGTCTTGAGTTCCTCGATCAGGTCCTCAATGGCGAGCGTGGAGATGGGATCGAGTGCCGAACACGGCTCGTCCATCAGGATCACCTGCGGGGAGACTGCGATGGCGCGGGCGATGCACAGGCGCTGCTGCTGGCCGCCGGAGAGGCCGGATCCGGGCTTGGCCAGCCGGTCCTTGACCTCGTTCCACAGGTTGGCGCCGGTCAGCGACTTCTCCACCAGCGCGTCGGCGTCGGACTTGGACATCCGCTTGTTGTTCAGCTTGACCCCGGCCAGCACGTTGTCGCGGATGGACATGGTGGGGAACGGGTTGGGGCGCTGGAAGACCATGCCGATCTGGCTGCGCACGGTCACCGGGTCCACGCCCGAGCCGTAGAGGTTGTCGCCGTCCAGCAGGACTTCGCCCTCCACCCGGGCGCCGGGCAGCACCTCGTGCATCCGGTTCAGCGTGCGCAGGAAGGTGGACTTGCCGCAGCCGGAGGGGCCGATGAAGGCCGTCACGGAGCGGGCGTCGATGTTGATGTTGACACCCTCCACCGCGCGGAAGTTGCCGTAGTAGACGTTCAGGTCCTTGACGTCGATGCGTTTGGACATGGGGGTTCCTTCTCTTTGGTTCTGGCTCAGCGGCCGGTCTTGGGGGCGAAGATGCGGGCGATCAGCCGGGCAAGCAGGTTCAGCAGCATCACGAAGATGATCAGGATCAGCGCCGCAGCCCAGGCACGCTGCATGCTGGGTTCCACGTTGGTGGGCGAGGTGGGGTTCATCAGCTGCCGGTAGATATAGGTGGGCAGGGTGGTCATCCAGCCGCCGAACACGTTCCAGTTGATGCTGTTCACGAAGCCGGCGGTGACCAGCAGCGGGGCGGTCTCGCCGATGATGCGGGCGATGGCCAGGGTGACGCCGGAGGCAATGCCGGAGATCGCCGTCGGCACGACCACCTTCAGGACGGTGCGCCACTTGCGCACGCCCAGCGCGTAGGAGGCCTCGCGCAGTTCGTTCGGCACGATCTTGAGCATCTCCTCGGTGGAGCGGACCACCACCGGGATCATCAGCACGGAGAGCGCGACGGCGGCCACGAAGCCGGTGCGGGTGCTCGGCCCGAAGATCAGGCCGAACAGCGCGGCGGCGAACAGGCCCGCAACGATCGAGGGGATGCCGGTCATCACGTCCACGAAGAACGTAATGCCGCGCGAGAGCGCTCCGCCCTTGCTGTATTCGACCAGGTAGACCGCGGTGAGCAGGCCGATCGGGACCGAGATGATGGTGGCCCACATGGTGATCAGCAGGGTGCCGATGATGCCGTGATAGGCGCCGCCGAGCACCTCGGTTCCGTTGGCTACGGTCTCGTTGTCCACCATGCCGGTCATGCCGTTCATGGACGTGAAGACGAGGTTGTAGCTCAGTCCGGCGATGCCGTTCTGCAGCACCGTCCAGATGACCGAGATCAGCGGCACCACGGCAATGATGAACGCCGCGAAGATCAGGTTGGTGGCGAACCGGTCCTTGGCCTTGCGGGCGCCCTCCACCGAGAGCGTGACCACGTAGCCGGCGATCACGAAGATCACGGCCGAGAGGAGCGCCCAGGAGACCAGGCTGAATCCGATCAGCGAGGAGACCGCCGCGCCGAGGATGAGCGAGCCTGCGGCGACCGCCCAGATGGCCCAGCCGGGCAGCTGGTTCTTGGTGAGGGTGTTGCGTTTGACCGGTGCGGGGGCTTCAGTGAGCATTTTGGACATTAGTTGGCTCCCGAGAATTCCTTGTGCCGGCTAATGATCCAGCGGGCGATCATGTTCACGGCCAGGGTGATGAGGAAGAGCACCAGGCCGGCGGCGATGAGTTCGGACAGCCGCAGACCGTAAGCTTCCGGGAAGTTCAGGGCGACTTCCGCGGCAATGGTCTGGTTGCCCGACTTGATCAGGCTGGCGATCAGCCCGCCGCCGGACAGGACCATGGCAACCGCCATGGTTTCGCCCAGCGCGCGGCCCAGTCCCAGCATCACGGCGCTGATGACGCCCGGGCGCGCGAACGGGAAGACGGCCATCTTGATCATTTCCCAGCGGGTAGCTCCCATGGCCAGCGCAGCCTCCTCGTGGAGTTTGGGCGCCTGCAGGAAGATCTCGCGGCTGAGCGAGGTGATGATCGGCAGGATCATCACGGACAGCACAATGCCGGCCGTCAGCATGGTCTTGCCGGTCTGGCTGGCCGGTCCTTCGAAGATCGGGATCCAGCCGGCGTTCTCCGCCAGCCAGGTGTAGGGGCCTACCAGCGCCGGCGCCAAGACCGCAATGCCCCATGCGCCGTAGACCACCGACGGGATGGCTGCCAGCAGGTCAACCACGTAACCCAGGCCCTGGGCGAGCCGGCGCGGCGCGTAATGCGAGATGAACAGGGCCACGCCCACGCCCACCGGGGTGGCCAGCACCAAGGCGATGGCTGCGGCGATCAGGGTGCCGATGACGATGGGCCAGATGTAGGCCCAGAAGCCGTTTCCGCCTGAAATCGCGGAAGGGTCCGCCCCAAACGTCGGCAGCGCCTGCCAGAGCAGGAATGCCGCCACGCAGAACAGCACGAAGAGGATCAGGCAGCCTGCGGCAAGCGTCAGGCCTGAAAAGACCTTGTCGCCGGTCCGGCCTCTGCCTGTCTCGGTCAATGTTTGGGACACTTCACAACCCTTCGGGTTCCTTCTGCACTTCGTCTGGCTGTTCTGCCAGTCTTGCTGGTTCGTTTCGGCCCGGCAATATTGCCGGGCCGGAACACGGCTGCGCCCCGCGCGTCAATTTGCGACGGCGCGGGGCCAACCAAACTTCGATAAGGACTAGGACTTCACCGAGATGGAGTCGATAGCCTTCTGTGCCTGCTCGCGCAGGGTTTCGGAGATCGGTGCGTTGCCGGCCGAGTCCTGGGCTGCCTGCTGTCCTTCTTCGCTGATCACGTAGCTGCCGAAGGCCTTGACCAGGTCAACGGTGTTCTGATCAGCATAGGTGGAGCAGTAGATGTGGTACGAAACCAGCACGATCGGGTAGGCACCCGACTCGGTGGTGTCGCGCTTGAGGTCCAGGGACATGTCCACGTCGCTGCGGCCCTCAACCGGGCTGGCCACCTCGACGGCCTTGGAGGCTGCCTCGGCGCTGAGCTCGACGTATTCTTCGCCGACCTTGACCTTCACGGTGCCCAGGCCGCCCACTGCGGAAGCGTCGGCGTAGGTGATGGCGCCGTCGGTGGAGGTAGTGGTGGAAACCACGCCGGAGGTGCCCTGCGCGTTCTCGGCCTGCAGCTTGGCGGGCCAGTCGCCAGAGACCTCGTCGGTCCAGACATCGCCGGCGGCGGCGGACAGGTACTCCACGAAGTTCTCGGTGGTGCCCGACTCGTCGGAGCGGTGCACCACGGTGATGGCGGTGTCGGGCAGCTCGACGCCCTCGTTCTGCGAAGCGATGGCCTCGTCGTTCCACTTGGTGATCTCGCCGCGGAAGACCTTCGCGATGGTCTCGGCGTCCATGTTCACCGAGTCGACGCCTTCAAGGTTGAAGGCAACGGCGATCGGGGAGACGTAGCCGGGGAGGTTCATCGCACCGTCCGGGCCGCAAACTTCCTGGGCCTGCTTCCACTCTTCGTCGTCCAGGTAGGCGTCCGAGCCGGCGAACTGCACGCCACCGGCGAGGAACGCGTCGCGGCCGGCGCCGGAGCCGTCGGGCGAGTACTGCACGTTGGCTTCGGGGTTCTTGGCGGTGAAGCCGGCCATCCAGGCCTGCATGGCCGAATCCTGCGAGGAAGCACCGGCACCGGACAGGGTGCCGGAAACGGTCGACGCGGAGTCGGTGCTGCCGGCAGCTGCCTGGTTTCCGGTGGCGTTATCGGAGCCACATGCGGTCAGTGCCAGTGCTGCAACGGAGAGGACGGCGGCCGCGCGGCCGATGCGAATTGCCTTCACGAGTATGGTCCCTTTCAGGGTGAGAACGGATCACGACGACCGGACGTTTTCCGCCCCCTTGTCGTGCTCCTTCGACGCTATGGGCGCCACGTAAAGAATGTGCACGACTAAAGTGAACGCAAAGTGAACAAGGCGGGACCGTTTGCTAACGAACCGCGCGCATGGCTTGCGTTCGTGAGCAGGCTCATACTATGGACCCGGTTTGGCCGGGCCGCGGTCCGGCCCAGCGGGCGCGGTCCGAAAGAATCGCCGATCCGCCCACCTAGACTGGGAGCATGAGCGCAGGCACCCGGTTGGTACAGGCCCGGTCGTTCCTGCGCAGGCGGGGACGTGCCGGCTACAGCCGCAGCAAGTCCTCGTTCATGTCCGCGCTGCGGATCACGTTATGCGCCGTCGCCGCCTACGTCTTCGCCGAACAGGTACTGGGCCACGAGGGCCCGCTGTTTGCCGCCACTTCCTCCATCATTGCGCTCGGTTTCGCCAAGGGACCCCGGGTCCGCAAAGTGCTCGAGGTCGCCATTGGCTGCACCCTGGGCATCACCGTCGGCGACCTGCTGCTGCATTTCCTCGGGCCCGGCATCTGGCAGGCGGCCCTGGTGCTGCTGGTCTCCATCCTGCTGGCCAGATTCCTGGACAGCGGCAGCATCTTCACCACCCAGATGGCGCTGCAGTCGGTGCTGGTGGTGCTGCTGCCCGCGCCCGCAGGCGGGCCCTTCACCCGCAGCCTGGATGCCGTCATTGGCGGCGCCTTCGCGCTGATTGTGACCATGTTGATTCCCGGCGACCCGCGCTCGGAACCACGCTCGGGCCTGCAGAAACTCCTGGATGAACTCTCCGCCGTGCTGCGCGAGTGCTCGGATGCCTTGGCCAAAAGCGACCCCACCAAGGCATGGCACGCGCTGATCCGGGCGCGGGCCAGCCAGCCGCTGATCGACGAGGTGCGCGGCAGTTTCTCCTCGGCCCGGGAAGTTGCCCGGATCTCCCTGGCCTACCGCCGACATCGCGACGAGGTGGGGGACCTGCAGGATTCTGCCGAGATGGCGGACCTGGCCATGCGCAACAGCCGGGTGTTCTCCCGCCGGTTGACATCCGTGATCAACCACGCGGCCATGACCGACGAAGCGATCGAGGCCTTCTCCGAAATACTCCAGGAAACAGCCGACGCCGTCGAAATCCTTGCCGAGGGCCTCTCCGACCGAGATCCCGGGGCACGCGAACGCCGGCTCTCCGGGGCCAGGAACGACCTGGCCGAGATCGCCACCCGGCTGCACCCCAAGCACCTGGGCATTGCCACCATGGAGGGGGAGAGCCTGGTCTTGGTCTTCCGCCCGCTGATGGTGGATCTGCTCGAGGCCGCCGGGCTCAGCCACGACGACGCCGCGTCCTACCTGCCCAAACTCTGATTGTCCGAGCCCCCGGCTACGCTGGGTGCATGAGCACCAAGACCCGTTCCAAGGCCCCCGCCTACCGCTGCGCCGAGTGCGGCTGGAGCACGGCCAAATGGGTGGGGCGCTGCGGCGAGTGCCAGGCGTGGGGAACGGTTGAAGAGGCCACGCCGGTGGCGGCGCGCACCACCGCCGCCGCCGCGGTCTCCCGGCCGGCCGAACGGATCGCCGACGTCGATGCCACGAACGCCGCCTTCCGCGCCACCGGGGTGGAGGAACTGGACCGGGTGCTCGGCGGCGGCCTGGTGCCCGGTGCGGTCATCCTGCTGGCCGGCGAACCCGGCATCGGCAAATCCACGCTGCTGCTCGATGTTGCGGCCCGGGTGGCCCGGCAGGACCGCGACGTGTTGTACGTGACCGGCGAGGAATCCGCGGCCCAGGTCAAGCTGCGGGCCGAACGCATCTCCGCTGTGGCGGACAACCTCTACCTGACCGCCGAGACGGACTTGGGCATTGCGCTGGGCCACGTGGAACAGCTGCAGCCGTCGCTGTTGATCGTGGATTCGGTCCAGACGCTCAGCAGCAGCGCCGTGGAAGGGGCTGCCGGCGGCGTGACGCAGGTGCGCGAGGTCGCGGCTTCGCTGATCAACGCCGCCAAAACCAAGGGCATGACCACCATCCTGGTGGGGCACGTGACCAAGGACGGCTCCATCGCGGGGCCGCGGCTCCTCGAACATCTGGTGGACGTGGTGTGCCAGTTCGACGGCGACCGGCATTCGCGCCTGCGGCTGGTGCGTGCGGTCAAGAACCGCTACGGCCCCACCGACGAGGTGGGCTGTTTCGATCTGACGGAGGCCGGCATCGAGGGGCTGACCGACCCGAGCGGCCTGTTCGTCTCCCGCACCAAGGACCCGGTCTCCGGCACCTGCATCACGGTCACGCTTGAGGGCCGCCGGCCGCTGGTGGCGGAAGTTCAGGCCTTGCTGGCCGAGACCTCCAACGCACAGCCGCGGCGTGCCACCAGCGGGTTGGATTCTTCCCGCGTGGCGATGATGATGGCCGTGCTGCAGCGCCGCGCATCCATGTCGCTGCACAAGGACGACAGCTATGTGGCAACAGTGGGCGGGGTCCGGCTGGGCGAACCGGCCACCGACCTGGCCACCGTACTGGCCATTGCCTCAGCCAAAACCAACCAGCCGCTGCCGGCGCAGCTGATCGCCTTCGGCGAGGTTGGGCTGGCGGGCGAGGTCCGGCCCGTCCCCGGTATCGGGCGGCGAATCCAGGAGGCCGAACGGCTCGGATTCACGCACGCGATTGTTCCGGCTTCGCCGGATGGAACGGGCCAGGTTCCGGCCGGATTCACGGTCAAGGAAGTACACACCGTCTCCGAAGCGCTGTCCACACTGTTCCGCTGAGCATCCGGGAGAAAGGATAGCCAGGATCCGGCACTATCATGGAGCCTGAGGCTGTCCGGACGGCGGCCCCGCACCCATGCCCGCCTGCCCAAAGGAAACTCCCACATGGTCAAGAGCCCCGAGGACGCCCTCAAGGCCACCCTGGCCCGAGTAGCTCCGGGAACCCAGCTGCGCGACGGGTTGGAACGGATCCTCCGCGGGCGCACCGGCGCGCTCATTGTGCTCGGGTACGACCAGCAGGTGGAAGAGATCAGCAGCGGCGGGTTCGACATCGGGATCGAGTTCTCGCCCACCCGGCTGCGGGAACTGGCGAAGATGGACGGCGCCATCGTCTGCGATAAGGACGCGGGGACCATCGTCAAGGCCGCGGTGCAGCTGGTCCCGGACCCTTCCATTGCGACCCAGGAGTCGGGCACCCGGCACCGGACCGCCGAACGTGTCGCCATCCAGACCGGGCTGCCGGTGATCTCGGTCAGCCAGTCCATGCAGATCATTGCACTGTATGTGGAAGGAATCCGGCACGTCCTGGAGGGCTCCGAGCCGGTGCTTGCCCGCGCCAACCAGGCGCTGGCCACCCTGGAGCGCTACCGCGCCCGGCTGGACCAGGTCACCGGCTCGCTCTCCGCGCTGGAGATCGAGGCCATGGTCACCGTGCGGGACGTGGCAGTAACCCTGCAGCGGCAGGAAATGGTCCGCCGCATCTCCGACGAGATCTCCCAATACGTGCTCGAGCTCGGCGTGGACGGCCGGCTCCTCTCCCTGCAACTGGATGAGCTGACGTCGGGGCTGGGCCCGGACAGTGAAATGATCCTGCGCGACTACGCGGAAATCAAGGGCGGCATCGACGTCGACACCGCTCTGAAGACCCTGCGCGGTTTCACGTCGAACGATCTGATCGATTTGGGCAGGGTGGCCAGCGTGATTGGCATCCAGCCCGGCCAGGACTCCCTGGACGCTGTGGTCCAGCCCCGCGGCTACCGGCTGCTGGCGGGGGTCAAGTCCGTACCGCGGGCGGTAGCCGACCGTTTGGTGGATCACTTCGGCGGCCTGCAGTCGTTGATGGCGGCCAACATCGACGATCTGATGGCCGTCGACGGCATCGGCGAGCAGCGGGCACGCGTGATCCGCGAGGGCCTGTCCCGGATCGCCGAAACCAGCCTGCTGGACCGGTTCCTCTAGGTTCCGGCTGCACGCTTACTAACGCAGTTCGAACACGGTCTTCTTGCTGGATTTCTTATCCAGCTTGGTGGTCAGGACATAGGTGCCGGGCTGCGGGTTGGCCTCCACCGAGGTGCAACCCGGCGCGGTCCGGTTCCGCTCCCAGGTAAAGCGCGCCTGCTCGCTCTTGCCCGGCTCAAGGGTCATCATCAACGGTTCGGCGTCCACCTGGCAGTCCGTGGAGGAGAAAATCCGATCGTCGCCGCTGGTGACCAAAAATTCCATCGCGTCGGTGCCGACGTTCACTTCGCAGGGGCTCTTGCCCTTGTTCGCCACTTCCAGAATCAGCGTGGGGTTCTCCCCGCTCCCGTAAGCCGGGGCATCGGTTTCGGCACGCACGACCACGTCCGAGTCCTCACAGCCCGCCGTGGCTGCGGGGCTGGCCACAGGGGCGCTGGGTGCTGCTGCCGCTTCGGCCACCTCCGCCGAGGCGTCGTCCCGTCCCGCTCCCACCAGGCCGGCGAGCCAGAATCCGGCGGCCACGATGGCTGCCACCACCAGCACGGCCAGCACCAGCACCACCAGGCGCCGGCGGCGGTAGACCGCAGGGCTGGGCCGCCGGACGGATGAACCCTGTCCGCGCCCGCCGGATGTGCCGCTGCCTGCCATACCTCAAGGTTAGGAGACGGCATCGTCCGGCGCCGTCAGCACCACGCCGGGCAGTACAGTATTGGTTGATCACATCGTAGGAGTTTCATGCCCCGCCCCGACGCCGCCGCTCCGGCTGCTTCCATCGAACCGGCAGAAGCCGGCCTGCTGCACCAGCGAATCCGCGACTGGTTTGCGGCCAGTGCAAGGGACCTGCCCTGGCGTCGCCCGGAGTGCGGCCCGTGGGGCATTGTGGTCAGCGAATTCATGCTGCAGCAGACCCCGGTGGTCAGGGTGCTGCCGGTCTGGGAGCAATGGATGCAGCGCTGGCCGCGCCCGGCCGACCTGGCCGCCGACTCGGCCGGCGAAGCGGTCAGGGCCTGGGGACGGCTGGGCTATCCGCGCCGTGCGCTGCGCCTGCATGCCGCGGCCACGGCGATTGTGGACCGGCACGGGGGCCGGGTGCCGGAGGACCACGCCAGCCTGCTGGAACTCCCCGGCGTCGGGACCTATACGGCGGCCGCGGTGGCATCCTTCGCCTTCGGGCTGCCGGAAACAGTGGTGGACACGAATATCCGCCGGGTACATGCGCGCTTGGTGACCGGCGCGGCCCTCCCCGCGCCAACGCTCTCTGCCGCCGAAATCCGCCTGGCCCGGCAGTTGATGCCGGCCGGCGGCATTAAGGAGTGGAACGCCGGCACCATGGAGCTCGGCGCCCTCGTTTGCACGGCGAGGTCGCCGCGCTGCGATGCCTGCCCGGTGCTGGATCGCTGCGCCTGGGTGAAAGCCGGGCGCCCGGAGCCCCATTACGTCCCCAAGGGGCAGGCCTGGGCGGGCACCGACCGGCAAGTGCGGGGTGCCATGATGGCCGTCCTGCGCGAAGCGGAATCATCCGTTCCGCGCGAGGTCCTGCTGGGCAGTTTTGAACTGGCGGTGCTGCCCGCTGCCTACCAAGGGCCTCTGGCTGCGCTGCGCGCGCTGCCGGCCGGCGACGACCAGTTGGGCCGGGCACTCGGCGGGCTGCTGGCGGACGGGTTGGCCGTCACGGCAGGCGACGGCATCAGCCTTCCCGACTAGCCGGGAAGGAGCCGGTCCCAGCGGCCGCGGCGGCCGGTCAGAGTGAGCGGATCATCCGGGTGTTGCCCAGCGTATTGGGTTTGACCCGGGCCAGGTCGAGGAACTCGGCCACGCCTTCGTCGGTGGATCGCAGCAGTTCGGAATAGACCTCCGGGTCCACCGCCGATTGGTCGGCCATGACCTCGAAGCCATGCCGGGTGAAGAAGTCCACCTCGAAGGTCAGGCAGAAGACGCGGTTGACACCCAAATCCCTGGCCGCGCCGATAAGTTCGTCCAGCAGGGCGTGGCCTACTCCCCTGCCGCGCCAGTGCGCTGCGGTGGCCAGCGTGCGCACCTCGGCAATGTCCTCCCACATGACGTGCACGGCGCCACAGCCCACTACTTCGCCCTCCGGCGTCTCGGCGACCCGAAACTCTTGGATGCTTTCGAAGTACGCCACTGCCTCCTTCTCCAGCAGCACCCGTTCGTCGGCCAGCGGTTTCACCAGTCGGCGGATCTCTACGACGTCGGAGGTGCGGGCGGGGCGGATCTTGAAGGCGTCGGTCACCCAGTCAGTCTAAAGCCCCAGTTCGGCCGGCAGTTCCGTCTCTTGGTCCAGCACGTGCCGGGCGAGGAAGTTGGAGACGACGGAGTACCAGATTTTGGCATGCTGTGGTGAGAGCACCCAATGGTTCTCGTCGGGGAAGTACAGGAACCGGTGCGGCGTCTCCCCGTCCGTCCCCGCGGCCAGTTGCGACCGGGATAGGAGTTCGTACCAGAGTCGCAGTCCCTCGCCGATCGGTACCCGGTAGTCCTTGTCCCCGTGCACCACCAGCATCGGCGTGTTGATGTTCTGCACATGCAAATGCGGGGAGTTCTCCAGCGCCATCTCCGGGGTCATCTCCCGCTCCCAGTATGGGGAGACATCAGTGGTCGGTCCGAACTGGTCCAGTGCCCACAGGCTGGCGTGGGTGACGACGGCCCGGAACCGGTCGGTATGCCCGGCAATCCAGTTGGCCATGTAGCCGCCGAAGGAACCGCCCATTGCCGCCGTCCGGGTGCCGTCGATATCCTCCCGCTGCACGGCGGCGTCGGTGATGGCCATCAGGTCCGTGTACGGGGCCTGTCCCCACTGCCCCCAGCCCCGGCGGATGAAGTCATCCCCGTAACCGGTGGAGAGCGCCGGATCCGGCAGCAGCACGGCGTAGCCCTGCGCCACCAGCAGCCACGGGCACCAGCGCCAGCTCCACGCATTCCATGAGCCGAGCGGGCCGCCGTGCACCCACAGCAGCAGCGGCGCGGGGTTCTGGGCGGACGCGCCCTCGGGCAGCGCCAGCCAGGCGCGCACCGGAACCTGTGCGCCGTCGGTGCCCACCGTCGTCGTGATTTCTTCCAGCCGACCGCCCAGTTCCGGACGGGGCGCAGGCGAGGGAAGGACGGTGGTGTCCCCGGAGGACAGGTCGATGCGCACCGGCTCGGGCGGAAACAGGTAGGAGTTGCGCAGCGCGTAGGCGAACCGACCGTCCGGGCTGACCACGACATCGGTGTAGGCCGCGTCGTCGTGCGTCACCTGCCGCACGGCGCCGGTGTCGGCGTCGACGCGGAACAACGGAGCGCGGCCGGCGTCATCGGCTGTCACCAGCAGGGCCGAACCGTCGGGCAACCAGGCCGCCGGGTGGGGCCAGCGGTCCCAATCCGCAGCCAGCGGACGCAGCTCGCCGCCGGCCAGCGGAAGCAGCCCCAGCCGGACCGAAGGAACGGTCCGCGGCCCGGAAACGGATTCGCAGACCACCACCACGGTGCGGTTGTCGGGGCTGACCGGACCCGGCGAGTAGTCGGTGTCCGGGCTTTCCAGCAGGGTCCGGCGCACGCCGGTTGCCGTGTCCACGGCGGCCAGCACGCTGCGGCTGTCTCCCCGCGGCAGCGGCCGGCGGACGTTGACCACCAAGGTGCTGCCGTCCGGGCTGAGTTCGGCCGCGGTTTCCATCAGGGCATTTCCGGCCCACTCGGTGATGTTGCGCAGGCTGCCGTTCGGCTCGTCGTCCACCGTCAGGGTTGCAGCCGCGTCGTCCGCGGATTCCTGCAGAATGAAGTGCCGCTTCTCCCCCGGCCCCAGGTCATGGTCCCAGAAGCGCACCGGATACCCCGAGTGCAGGATCGCGGAGACTTTCTTGTCCTTGCGGACGGAGCGCAGGTTGGCGTCGCCCTCTTCCCCGTCGGACCCGCGCAAGACCTGGCCGTCCACCACCACGGTGTCTGCGTCGCGGGCACAGCGCACCGCCGCGACGCCGCCGGGACGCGACAGCACCATCCGGCCTTCGCCTCCGGCCGCCGGCAGGCGCCACAGTGCCGGCACCGGCTCTTCAGCGGGATCGTCGGGACTCGGGCGGGCGGAGGTGAAATAGAGATCGCCGCTGCGGGCAAAGGCCGCACCGGATTCGCCCTTGGAGCTGCGGGTGATCCGCCGGGCCGGGCGCTCACCGGCGGGATCAACTTCCCAGAGGGCCGAGACATACTCGGTGGCGCCGGAGTTCAGCACGCCGACGCAGGTGACCAGTCGGCTGCCGTCCGGGCTGAGCACCAGCGACCCCAGCCGCGGCAGCGCGATAAAGCGGTCCAGGTCGCTGAACGGGGTGGCGGGAGCCTGCTGGAGGGGTGCCTCCACCCGCACATCGGAAGTAAGTGCTTCAGAACTCATGGATTCAGTAAACACTACTTGTGCCGCGGATCACAGACAAGCACGCAAATCAGCGCTGTTCGCGTCCGATATCGGGCGGTTAAAGCGGAGAACCCCGGCCGGGGCCGGGGTTCTCCGTGCGCAGTGCTGGCTACTGGGACAGCGCCGGGGTGTCCGGTACTTCCTCAATCGCCTTGGGGGCGCCGGTACTGGTGAAGACGAACGTTGCCGTTTCGCCCTCGCCCTCGACGTCCACGTGGATGGTTTCGCCGGGGTGGAACTCGCCGAAGAGGATCTTCTCCGAGAGCTGGTCCTCGATCTCCCGCTGGATGGTCCGGCGCAGCGGCCGGGCACCCATCGTTGGATCGTAGCCGCGGGTGGCAAGCAGCACCTTGGCCGGATCGGACAGTTCGATCTTCAGGTTCTTCTCGGTCAGCCGCTTCCGCAGCCGCTCGACGAACAGGTCCACGATCTGGACGATCTCTTCCTCGCTCAGCTGCGGGAAGACCACCGTGTCGTCAACGCGGTTGAGGAACTCGGGCCGGAAGTGCTGCTTGAGCTCATCCTGGACCCGGGCGCGCATCCGCTCGTATCCGGTCTTGGTGTCCGTGCCCGACTGGAAGCCGGTCATGACGCCCTTGGAGATGTCCCGTGTGCCCAAGTTGGTGGTCATGATGATCACCGTGTTCTTGAAGTCCACGACGCGGCCCTGGCTGTCTGTCAGGCGGCCGTCCTCGAGGATCTGCAGCAGCGAGTTGAACAGGTCCGCGTGGGCCTTCTCCACCTCGTCGAAGAGCACCACGGAGAACGGACGGCGGCGGACTTTCTCGGTCAGCTGCCCGCCCTCTTCGTAGCCGACATACCCCGGAGGGGCACCGAAAAGCCGCGAGACCGTGTGCTTCTCCGAGTATTCGGACATATCCAGGGTGATCAGCGCGTCTTCCTCACCGAAGAGGAATTCCGCCAGGGCCTTGGCGAGCTCGGTCTTGCCGACGCCGGTGGGGCCGGCGAAGATGAACGAGCCGGAGGGACGGTTGGGGTCCTTCAGGCCGGCGCGGGTGCGCCGGATAGCCTGCGAGATGGCCTTGATCGCCTCGTCCTGGCCGATCACGCGCTTGTGCAGCTCGGCCTCCATGTGCATGAGGCGGCTGGACTCTTCCTCGGTCAGCTTGAACACCGGGATGCCGGTGGAGTTGGCCAGCACCTCGGCCACCAAGTCCTCGTCAACCTCGGCAATCTCATCCAGGTCGCCGGACTTCCAGGCGCGTTCCTTCTCCGCCCGCTCGTCCTGCAGCCTGCTTTCCTGGTCCCGCAGCGTGGCGGCACCCTCGAAGTCCTGGGCATCGATGGCCGATTCCTTTTGCTTCTTCAGCTGGGAAATGCGCTCGTCGATGTCCTTGAGCTCCGGCGGTGCAGTCATCCGGCGGATGCGCAGCCGGGCGCCGGCCTCGTCGATCAGGTCGATGGCCTTGTCCGGCAGGAAACGGTCGGAGATGTAGCGGTGGGCCAGATGCGCGGCGGCATCCAAGGCGCCGTCGGTGATGGAGACCCGGTGGTGCGCCTCGTAGCGGTCGCGCAAGCCCTTGAGGATCAGCACGGCGTGCTCCACGGACGGTTCCTCAACCTGGATCGGTTGGAACCGGCGCTCCAGCGCGGCGTCCTTCTCGATGTGCTTGCGGTACTCGTCCAGCGTGGTGGCACCGATGGTCTGCAGTTCCCCGCGGGCCAACATGGGCTTCAGGATGGACGCGGCGTCGATGGCGCCCTCGGCCGCACCCGCTCCGACCAGCGTATGGATCTCGTCGATGAACAGGATGATGTCGCCGCGGGTCCGGATTTCCTTCAGGACCTTCTTCAGCCGCTCCTCGAAGTCACCGCGGTAGCGGGAACCGGCCACCAGTGACCCCAGGTCCAGCGTATAGAGCTGCTTGTCCTTGATGGTCTCGGGCACGTCGCCGCGGACAATGGCCTGGGCCAGGCCCTCGACCACGGCCGTCTTGCCGACGCCGGGTTCGCCGATCAGCACCGGATTGTTCTTGGTCCGGCGGGAGAGGACCTGCATGACGCGTTCCATTTCATGCTCGCGCCCGATCACCGGGTCAAGCTTGGACTCACGCGCGGCCTGGGTGAGGTTGCGGCCGAACTGGTCCAGCACGACGGACCCGGCAGGAGTACCCTCCTGCTGCTGGCCCGCGGTGACCGGCTCCTTACCCTGGTAGCCGGAGAGCAGCTGGATGACCTGCTGGCGCACGCGGTTGAGGTCCGCACCCAGCTTGACCAGCACCTGGGTGGCCACGCCTTCGCCTTCGCGGATCAGGCCCAGCAGGATGTGCTCGGTACCGATGTAGTTGTGGCCAAGCTGGAGGGCTTCGCGCAGCGAGAGCTCCAGAACCTTCTTGGCGCGCGGCGTGAACGGAATGTGACCGCTCGGGGCCTGCTGGCCCTGGCCGATGATTTCCTGGACCTGCTCACGAACGCCATTCAGGGAGACGCCGAGGAACTCCAGTGCTTTGGCGGCAACGCCCTCACCCTCGTGGATCAAACCCAGGAGGATATGTTCGGTGCCGATGTAGTTGTGGTTGAGCATGCGGGCTTCTTCTTGAGCCAGCACGACAACGCGACGGGCACGGTCGGTAAATCTCTCAAACATCTCGCACACTCCTAGCTACTGCGTACTTTGATGCTACGTGCCCGACTGCCTCTTGGGAGGCCTGTTCGCCCTAGGGGTAATGCCCTGCGGCAGGAGCGCAAAACGGGGCGGACAGTTGCCTGTCCGCCCCGCCGATCGATCTGCCCGCTAGGGAACGGGCCGCCCGTTATCCCCCGTGGGCGGCCTTGTAGGCCTCGATGATCTCAGACTGCACACGACCGCGGTCGCTGACGTTGTAGCCGTTGTCCCGCGCCCACGCCCGGATGGCCGAGGCATCCTGGCTGCGGGTGCTGCTGGCCGGCTTGCCGGCCCTTGCACCGCGGGAAGGAATCTTCCGACCGGCGGAAATGAACGGCTTAACAGCGTCGCGAAGGGCCGCGGCATTCTTTGAAGAAAGATCAATCTCGTAGCTGCTGGAATCCATGCTGAAGCGGACCGTTTCATCCGCCGAGCCACCATCCAGATCGTCAACCAGAATGATTTTTACTTCTTGCGCCACGGAAGGCTCCTTTAGTGAGTGAACAATTTGGCCGGGATTACCGGACCAAACTGATTATTGCGCACACTGTATTTGATGGCAATACGAACTGATTTAGAAAACCCTAGAGAATCTGGCATGAGCGATATCGGTATAACCGCAATGCCGCCAAACCACATGCACTGTAGTGCTTAAAGGAGAAACCCCGGGCGATCAATAATCGTCCGGGGTTCGCCGTTATTCGGTGCCGCCTTCGGCGGCGCGCCTATCGGCTTCGCGCTCCGCCTCAGCCAATGCTTCGCGTTCTTTGCGGTCGGCATTGAATATGGCTTTCATCACGAAATAGAACAAGAGTCCGACGCCTAGCGACGGCGCGAGCACCCACAGGTATTCCATGCTTAACCCACCTCCGGCTTCAGCAGCGGGAACAGAATGGTTTCCCTGATTCCGACCTGGGTGAAGAGCATCACCAGCCGGTCAATGCCCAGTCCGATGCCGCCCATCGGCGGAGCGCCGTATTCGAGGGCGCGCAGGAAGTCTTCATCCAACTGCATGGCCTCTTCGTCGCCGGCCGCCGCCAGCCGCGACTGCTGGGTCAGGCGTTCGCGCTGAATCACCGGATCAATCAGTTCGGAGAACGCGGTGCCGCGTTCCATTCCGCCGATAATGAGATCCCATGCCTCAATCAGCCCCGGCTTATCCCGGTGGTTTCGGGCCAGCGGTTGCGCCGCTGGCGGGTAATCGTAGACGAAGGTCGGCTGCAGCAGGGTGGGCTCGACGATTTCGCCGAACAACTCAACCACGGTTTTCTGGGTATCCCACTTCGGGTCGATCTTCACGCCGTGCTCGTCGGCAATTTCGCGCAGGATGTGGCCACCGGTCTCCGGAGTGATTTCCCGGCCCACCGCTTCGGACAATCCCGGGTAGACCCCCAGCCAGCGCCATTCCCCATTAAGGTCAATGGTGCCCTGCGGGGTTTCAAGCACTCTGGTGCCCAGGCTGTCCGCCACATTAAGGATCATCTCCTTGATGCGGTCGGCCATCACGAACTGGTCGGCGTACGCCTCATAGCTTTCCAGCGTGGTGAATTCCGGGCTGTGCGTAGAGTCAACGCCTTCATTGCGGAAAATCCGGCCGAGTTCAAAGACCCGGTCAATGCCGCCGACCACAGCTCGCTTGAGGTACAGCTCGGTGGCGATGCGCAGCGTCATGTCCTGATTGAAGGCATTCAGGTGTGTCTCGAAGGGGCGGGCCGTCGCACCGCCGTGGATCAGCTGCAGCATGGGCGTCTCCACTTCCACGTAACCATGGGAGTGCAGGGTGTCCCGGATGGAACGGATCACGGCCGCCCGGGTGTAGACCATCTGCCGGGCTTCGTCGCGGACCATCAGGTCCACGTAGCGCTGCCGTACGCGGGTCTCTTCATTGAGGCCGGCATGCAGCACGGGCAGGGGACGCAGCGCCTTGGAGGCCATTTGCCAGGACTCGGCCATCACGGACAGCTCGCCGCGCTTGGAGCTGATGACTTCGCCGCGGATGAACACATGGTCGCCCAGGTCCACCAGCGCCTTCCAATCCGCAAGCGCTTCCTCACCGATGTTCGCCAGGCTCAGCATGGCCTGCAGCCGGGTGCCGTTGCCTTCCTGCAGGGTGGCGAAGCACAGCTTTCCGGTGTTGCGGATGAAGACCACGCGCCCGGACACCCCGACGATGTCGCCGGTGGTTTCGTCCGCCTCGAGGTGGCCGTACTTTTCACGTACTTCGGCCAGCGTATGGGTCCGGTCCACACCCACCGGGTAGGCCTCCACACCGCGTTCCAGGAGTTTGGCGCGCTTGGCCATGCGCATGCGCATCTGCTCGGACGCGTCGGCAGCCTCGGCTGCGGGATGTGGGGTGGGGGTATTTTCGCGGGTCACGGTAGTTAAGGGTACCGGTACCCGGGCCGGGCCAGCCAAACGCCCAAGCTCAGAGCCCCTGCCCAGTACCCTCCCGGCTCAGTATCCCAGCTGCACGTTGTCGATCAGACGCACCGGGCCCACCTTCGCGGCGACCAGCGCCAAGGCCTCGCCGGTGAACGGTGTTTCCCGGCAGTTGACGGCCAGCGGCTCCAGGGTCTTCGGGTCCACCACTTCCAGGTAGTCGGGCTGGACCAGCGGCGCCGAGCCGATCATGGCCAGGGCGCCGTCGATGTCCAGCGGTTCGTGGCGCTCCGCCTGGCCGCGCAGGTACGCCAGGCTGCGGGACAACACCAGCGCCGCCTCCCGCTCCGCTTCGGAGAGGAACCGGTTGCGGCTGGAGAGCGCCAGCCCGTCGTCGTCGCGCACAATCGGCACCCCCACCACGTCCACGGGGAAGTTCAGGTCCGCCACCATGCGCTTGACCAGCACCAATTGCTGGGCGTCCTTCTGCCCGAAAAACGTCCGGTAGTCCGCGTCACCGGCCGGCAGGCCGAGATGCAGCAGCTTGGCCACCACGGTGAGCGCTCCGTCGAAGTGGCCGGGACGGGAGGCCCCCTCGAACTTCCCGCCGAGTTCCCCCGCAGTAATCCTGACCATCGGGAGGCCGTCCGGGTAGACCTCGTCCACGCTCGGCGCAAACACCACGTCCGCGCCGCACTCCGCCAGCAGGTCCAGGTCGGCCTCGAGCGTGCGCGGGTAACGGTTCAGGTCCTCCGGTTCACCGAACTGCAGCGGATTCACAAAGATGGAAACCACGACGACGTCGCTCGCCTGCCGCGCGGCGCTCACCAGGGCGGCGTGGCCGGCGTGCAGCGCCCCCATGGTCAGCACCAGTCCCACCGAAGGCCGGCCGCTTGCCGCGGACTGCGCCAGAAGCCCGGTGGTGGCGTCCTTCAGCTCGGCTTGGGTCTGCACAAGGCGCGGACGGGTCACTGTTTCTCCTCCGGTTTGGATTGGGCCAGGATGTCAAGAATTTCGGTGGCCTGCGCTTCCTTCAGCATGCCCCGTTCCAATGCCCGCTGGGCCGTGGCACGGGCCAGTGCTTCGTAGGCCAGCCGGATGTCGGTGCTGCCCGCGTCCACTTCGCGGCTCAGCAGTGCCTCGTGGTGGCTGCGGACCGTGCCGGCGTCGCCGCGCGCCACCGGTCCGGTCAGCGCCGATTCGCCGGAGGCCAGCGCGTTCTCCAAGGACGCCCGCATCAGTGCGCTGAGTACCCGGTCCGGCTGCTCCACGCCGGCTTCGGCCAGCAGTTGGGCGGACTGCGCAGCGATGGTCACCAGGTGGTTCGAGGCGTGCGCCAAAGCCGCGTGGTAAAGCGTGCGGTCATCTTCGGCGATGACCACCGGTTCGCCGCCCATCTCCACCACCAGCGCCTGCGCGATCGGCAGGACCGTGGCTTCGGCGGTCACGCCGAAACTGCAGTCGGTCAACCGGGCCAGGTCAAGGCTCATGCCGGTAAAGGTCATGGCCGGGTGGATCGCCAGCGGGATGGACCCTTTAGCCCGGGCCGGCGCGAGCACACCGGTGCCGAAGCGTCCGGAGGTGTGCACCACCAACTGGCCCGGCTGCCAGACCCCGGCCGCGGCCAAGCCCTCCACCAGTTCCGGCAGCGCATCATCCGGGACCGCCAGCAGGACCAGTTCGGCCCGTTCAACAACCTCCGGGATCTGGAGTATCGGCACGCCCGGCAGCAGGTTCTCTGCCCGCTCCTTGCTGCCCTCCGAGACCGCGGAAACGCCGACGACGGCGTGCCCGACCCCGCGCAGCGCGGCGCCGAGGACCGCTCCCACCTTGCCGGCGCCGATCACGCCAATGCCCAGCCGACCGGGCCTAGTGCTGCCCGCCATGGCGGCTCTCCTGCTCCGTTTGGGGTCCGTCCTGCTGCTGCGGTGCGTACTGGCCGTCCGGGTGCCCGCTGGCCGCTCCGGGTTCGGGTCCGCTGCTGGGTTCGGGCGTTGATTCCGGTCTGGCTTCGAGCCAGCGCTCGGGAAGGCTGCGGCGCCTGGCCGCGGCGGCCCGGGAGGCCTGCTCGTCGAAGAGCCTGCGGGCCGTGTCTGCGTCGATCTGGTAGACCACCGGCGTGACCGGCCCGGTGGTGGTGTGCAGCCGCAGGTCGGCCACGTGCAGTCGCCGGGCCAGCGGACCCTGGTGCAGCGCGATGGATTGGGTCCGCTCGTGCGGCACCACGGCGAGGCTGCGCCACAGCCGACCGCTGCGGGCCAGCAGCGCGGTGCCGGTGACGGCAAAGCCGTTCCGCCGCCAGGTCAGCCAGGAGAGCCAGCGAACGCGCCGCGGCGAGGTGACAAAACCGCCGTCGGAGGCACCGCCGTCGTTGTGGTCCGTGGCAGCGATCCCGTCCAGCCCCGCGGTGAAGACCGTGAACGGATCCTCGGTTCCCGGATCCGGCAGCACCAGGGCCAGCATCTGCATGACTTCCTGCCGCGTACCGACCGGCAACAACGTGGTGCGGGCACCGGAGTTCTCCGTGCTGACACCGTAGCCGGCCACGTTCACGCGCATCCGGTACCAACCCTTGAAGCGCCACAGCGGCGACTGCATGATTTCCACTGCCTGCACCCGGCCCGGCGGAACGGTTTGCGCCCGGGTCTCCAGCAGTCCGTACCGCAGCCGGATGCCGTCCGGGGATACCGCGGCGCGGAAGTTGTAGCCGGTGCTGAAGGTTGACCAGTAGCCGGCGGCCACACCGAACGCGGCGGGGACCAGCAGGGCCGGACCGAACGCCGCATCGAACACAAAGGTGGACACACCCGCCGCAATCAGCATGATGGCGAGGAACACCGTGGTGCCGGAGAGCAGCGCCGCGCCGACGATGCGGCTGCCCGGCACGGCCAGAATCTGCTGTTCGGGAGCCTCGGGGACCGGTTCCTGGGCATGGCCCGGTTCGCTGCTCAGCCCGGCGGCCCGGGCCAGGATGGTGGCGCGAAGTTCCTGCGCCGAGGCCAGCGGCAGGTACGCCAACCGCACGGCGGATTCGCCGGCGTCGGCCACTTCGAACTTGAGTTCCGCCAAGCCGAAGATCCGCGCCAGCAGCGGCTGGATCACGTCGATCGCCTGCACCCGGTCAAGCCGGGCCTGGCGGTGCTGGCGGAACAGGACGCCGGAGTCCACGCGGACATGCTCCTCCGTCACTTGGTAACGGGTGTACCACCAGGACAGGAAGAACCCGGCCACCAACAGCAGGACGATGCCGGCCACGATCAGCACGGTCCAGAGCGCGCGTCCGCCGCTCAGCCCCCAGAACTCATCGCCGCGGAACACGGCCTCGAACCAGTCGCGGCCAAAGAAGTAGGCGATGGCCGCCAGCGCGATCCAGCCCCGGACCAGCGGGGACACGGGATGGACGCGGTGCCAGCTGCCGGTGCTGTCGGGAGTGAGCGGCACGCCCTGGGAGGCCGGCACCACCTCGCCGGAGGTGTCCGGCCCCTGCCCGTGCAGCGGGTCCTGCCCGGTGCTGCCGGGAATGGTCATAGCCCGGCCAGCCTTGCCTGTCCGCGGTCGGAGAGTTGTTCGCGCAGCCGGGCGCCTTCTGCCGCCGGCACACCCGGAATGCTGGCATTGGTCTGCGGGCTGGCCGTGTGCAGCTTGACCGAGCACAGCCCGAACGCGCGCTGGAGCGGGCCAACGGCTACATCCACGTATTGCATCCTGCCGTAGGGCACCACCATCACGCGCTGGAAAAACAGGCCGCGCCGGATCAGCAGGTCTTCGTCCCGTTCGGCGTAGCCGATGGCCCTGACCTGGCGAGGGATCAGCAATCCGATCCAGAGGCGGACTACCAGGGTGCCCACGCTCAGCAGCCAGGCGAGCCAGGCCGGGAAATCGGGCCACACGCCCGCCAGCAGCAGGACCAGCGGAACGGACAGGACGGCGAGTTCAACCACTGTCCAGATCGCCCAGCTGATCAGTTCCACAGTGATGTACTTGGGCGAGACCCGGATCCAGCTGATGCCGGCCGGGTCGATCGCTTCGCTAGGCATACTCCCCCTCGCCTTGGGCCTCGGTTCCGTTGTCCTTGGCCGCGTCGGTGTCTTCGGGCGGGAGCTTGCAGAAACGCTCCACCACCAGCCCTATCACCACCATGATCAAGCCACCGCCCATCATAGCCAGCACGGAGGGCAGCGCACCGAGGCCGGGCCGGTAGAGCAGCAGGATCAGCTGGTCCAGCAGGATGCCGGCGTGCCAGCCGAAGATCAGCGAGCCGGCGTAGGCGCAGGCCTGGGCCAACACCAGCGTGCGGGCCGCCAGCACCGGATTCAGTTCCTTGTCCCGTTTGCCGTTGCGCCAGCGGCGCACCTTCAGGCCCAGCACCAGCGTGAAGACGGCGATGGCCGCCATAGTGACCAGCGAGGAGAGATGCAGGAACGGCACCGGCAGCCCGTTGCGCTCGGTGACCTGGTTGCCCAGCCATCCCAGCACCGCACTGACGACGGCGATGGCCGCCAGTGCGCGGTACCTGATGGTCCTCACGAAGCCCCCACCCCGCCGGACACTACTGCCCGGCTTCGAACGGTTCGGCTTCGTAGGGCTCCACGCCGTCCAAGTCCCCGGCCGCCTTCGCCAGCTCGCCCACCGGGACGCCGTTAAGCGTGGCGTTCGAGTCCATCCATGCCCAGGGCGCCAGGACGAAGGCCCGTTCATGCGCCCGCGGATGCGGGATGACCAGGTCTTCATCGTCCAGGGTCAGGTCGCCGTAGGTGATGATGTCCACGTCCAGCGTCCGCGGACCCCAGCGCACTTCGCGGGTGCGGTGGTGCTTGTTCTCCACCGCCTGGCAATGCGCCAGCAGCTGGTGCGGATCCAGGTCGGTCTCCACTTCCAGCACCATGTTCAGGTAATCCGGCTGGTCCTCGGGACCGCCCACCGGCTTGGTCTGCACCACCGCCGAGACTTCGCGGAGCCGCACATGCGGGGTGTCCACCAAGTCCGCCACGGCGTGCGAGAGCGTGTCGCTGCGTTCGCCGAGGTTGCTGCCCAGCGCCAGGACGGCGCGCACGCTCATGGCTTCTCCCGGTAAATGCTGACCGTGACGTCGGAAAACTCCACCCGGATGGGCGCCTGGGGTTTGTGCACGGTGACCTCGACGGCCGCCACGGAGAACGTGCGCAGCACGTGGTCGGCAATCCGCTCGGCCAGGGTCTCGATCAGCTGCAGCGCCTCGCCGGTGATGATCGCTTCCACCTGGTCCGCGACCTCGGCGTAGTTGGCGGTCTGGGTCAGGTCGTCGCCAGCCGCCGCGGGCCGGATGTCCGTGTGCAGCGCAACGTCCACAGTGAACCGCTGACCGTTGCGGCGCTCTTCTTCCAGCACGCCGTGGTAGCCCACGGCGGAGATGCCGGTGAGCTTGATGATGTCCGGACGTGCCGGGATTCCTGCCGCCATCTCCCGCCCTACTTGGTCCAGGCGGCGGCGACCTTGACAGCGTCAAGGGAGGCACCGGCGTCGTGCACGCGCACACCCCAGGCGCCGTTGGCCGCGGCCAGCGCGGAGACCGCCAGCGTGGCCTGGTCGCGCTCCTTGGGTGCGGCGGCCTTGCCCGCGGTGGTCAGCAAGGACCCGAGGAACCGCTTGCGCGACGCACCGACCAGCAGTTTGTGTCCCAGCTGGGCGAACTGCCCGGTGGCACGCAGCAGTTCCCAGTTGTGCTCGGCGTTCTTGGAGAAGCCAAGGCCCGGGTCCAGAATGATCTGCTCCGGCGCGACGCCGGCGGCGACGAACTTGTCGCGCAACTCCGTCAGTTCCGCGAGGACCTCGGCCACCACATCCTGGTACTCCGCTTTCGGATCCGCGTGGCGGGCATCGCCGCGCCGGTGCATCAGGATGTAGGGGACCTTGCGCTCCGCCACCAGCGTCGGCATCTCCGGGTCGAAGGTCATGCCGGATACATCGTTGATGATGGCGGCGCCGGCATCCAGCGCCTTCGCGGCGGTGTCCACGTGCATGGTGTCCACGCTGATCAGGGCGCCGGCCTTGGCCAGCGCCTCGATGACCGGAAGAATCCGCTTCTGCTCTTCTTCGGGAGTGATCGAATCGGCGTTCGGGCGGGTGGATTCCCCGCCCACGTCGATGATGTCGGCGCCGCCGTAGAGCAGCTTCAGCCCGTAGGCGATCGCCGCCTCCCGGTTGGCGTGCTCACCGCCGTCGCTGAACGAATCCGGGGTGACGTTCAAAATGCCCATCACGATGGCCCGGTCGGTGGGCAAGTCCGCGAACTTCTTCGGCGCGCGTGCCTTGCGCAGCACGGGCAGGGGCGAGGTGGCGGGCCCTGTTCCGGGGACTGCGGCGAGTGAATCCATCTAGTTCTACCGTCTCTATCTCTTCGCTATCGTCCAATGATCAGGCTCATGGCCTCGGCCCGGGTGGCCTGTTCGCGCAGCTGGCCGCGCACCGCCGAGGTGACCGTCTTGGCCCCCGGCTTACGTACCCCGCGCATGGACATGCACATGTGTTCGCATTCGACGACGACGATCGCGCCCTTGGGTTCCAGGTACTTGACCAGCGCCTCCACGATCTGCGTGGTGAGGCGTTCCTGCACCTGCGGACGGCGCGCGTAGATCTCCACCAGGCGGGCCAGCTTGCTCAGCCCGGTCACCTTACCGTCATGCGACGGGATGTAGCCAATGTGCGCGGTGCCGTGGAAGGGCACCAGATGGTGTTCGCAGGTCGAATAGAACGGGATGTCCTTGACCAGCACCATTTCCTCGTGGTTGATGTCGAACGTGGTGCCGAGGATGTCCGCCGGATCCTGGTGCAATCCGGCAAAAACCTCGGCGTACGAACGGGCCACCCGCTGCGGGGTGTCCAGCAGGCCCTCGCGGTCGGGATCTTCGCCGACGGCGATCAGGATCTCGCGCACCGCCTTTTCGATCCTTGGCAGGTCGATCTGCGGGTCGAAATCCAGTTCGGCAACGACGTCATCGTATTCGGTCACGTATGCGATCCTAGCCGCTGGTGCCCAGAACGCCGCCGCGGCCGTCGTCCTCCGGCAGCTGCCCGCCGGCCGGATTCGGGTCCACAATCACCGCCGCGTGGCTTTCTTCTTCCTGCTGGCCGTTGGCTGCGGCCTCCCGCTCGCGCCGCGAGATAACCGGCGGGATGTCGTGGACCGGCCGGGTTTCCTTGGACAGCCACACGTCGCGGAGGTCGCGGCGGCGCAGGTCGTGGAAGATCTCGGCGATCTCGCGCTGGTTCAGCGTCTCGCGCTCCAGCAGGGCCAGAGCCAGCCGGTCAAGCACGTCGCGGTTCTCGGTCAGGATCGCATAGGCCTCGTCGTGGGCGTCGTCGATCAGCCGGCGAACTTCCTCGTCCACCACGAACGCCACGTGGTCCGAGTAGTTGCGTTCGTGCGACATGTCGCGTCCCAGGAACGGCTCGCCGCCGCCTTGGCCCAGCTTCACGGCACCGACGCGTTCGCTCATGCCGTACTGGGTGACCATCTGGCGGGCGGTGCCGGTGGCTTTCTCAATGTCGTTCGAGGCGCCGGTGGACGGATCGTGGAAGACAATTTCCTCCGCCACCCGGCCGCCCATGGCGTAGGCCAACTGGTCCAGCAGCTCGTTGCGGGTCACGGAGTACTTGTCCTCCTCCGGCACCACCATGGTGTAGCCGAGGGCGCGGCCGCGGGGCAGGATGGTGACCTTGGTGACCGGCGCGGAGTAGCGCAGCGCCGCGGCGACCAGCGCGTGGCCGCCTTCGTGGTACGCGGTGATCTTTCGCTCGTGCTCTTTCATCACGCGCGAGCGCTTCTGCGGGCCGGCCATGACACGGTCGATCGCTTCGTCCAGCGCCCGGTCATCGATCAGTTGGGCGTTGGAGCGGGCGGTCAACAGCGCGGCCTCGTTCAGCACGTTGGCCAGGTCTGCGCCGGTGAACCCGGGCGCACGCTTGGCCAGCGACTTCAGGTCCACACCGGGGGCCATCGGCTTGCCGGCCGCGTGCACCTGCAGGATCTGATGGCGGCCTTCCAGGTCCGGGGCCTCCACGGCGATCTGCCGGTCGAAGCGGCCGGGGCGCAGCAACGCGGGGTCCAGCACATCCGGGCGGTTGGTGGCGGCAATCAGGATGACGTTGGTCTTGACGTCAAAGCCGTCCATCTCCACCAGCAGCTGGTTCAGCGTCTGCTCGCGTTCGTCATTGCCGCCGCCCACGCCGGCACCGCGGTGCCGGCCGACGGCGTCGATCTCGTCGACGAAGATAATGGCGGGCGCGTTGGCTTTGGCCTGCTCGAACAGATCACGCACACGGGAGGCGCCGACGCCCACGAACATCTCCACGAAGTCCGAACCGGAGATGGAGAAGAACGGCGCCCCGGCCTCGCCGGCCACGGCGCGGGCCAGCAGGGTCTTGCCGGTGCCGGGCGGACCGTAGAGCAGCACGCCCTTGGGGATCTTGGCCCCCACGGCCTGGAATTTGGCAGGCTCGGAGAGGAACTCCTTGATTTCGTGCAGTTCCTCGACGGCCTCGTCCGCGCCGGCGACGTCGGCAAAGGTCACCTGCGGCATGTCCTTGGAGATCAGCTTGGCCTTGGACTTGCCGAACTGCATGACCTTGGAGCCGCCGCCCTGCATCCGAGAGAGCAGGAACCAGAAGATCAGGCCGATGATCAGGATGGGCAGGATCAGGCTGATGAAGCTCATGAACCAGTTGTTCTCCACCGGCTGGTCGGTGAAGTTGTCCACCCCGGAGGCGTTGATCGCATCCACGATGTCCGGTCCGCGGTCGCGGCTGTAGAAGAAGGTAACGGACTTGCCCTTGTTGGCGCCGTCGATGACCAAGTCGTCGCGCAGGGTCAGGTCGACGCTCTGCGCGCCGTCGTTAATCCGGGCTTGTTCCGCCTTCTTGTCCTGCAGCAGCGAAAGTCCCACGCTGGTGTCGACCCGCGACGACTGCGGGCCGGCCAGGTTTGGCACGGCGATCAAGAGGATGACCAAGACCAGGACAATCCAGATGATTGGTCCCTTGAAAAGGTTCTTCAATTTCATGCGACTTGGGGGCTTGCGCCCGTCCCTCCTGCTTGTCCGCGCGTGATGGCAGCCCGGTGGGCTACTAAAGCTATACACCGTCCGTCTTCATTCACGCTCGGCGGAGCCGATTAGTTCCCTCTCGGCGTAGCGTGGCCTGCACAAAGACGGTGCAGCGGTTATTCGTAAATGTGCGGCGCCAGCGTCCCGATGAAGTCCAGGTTGCGGTAACGCTCGGCGTAGTCCAGCCCGTAGCCCACGACGAACTCGTTCGGGATCTCGTAGCCGACATACTTGACGTCGATCTCCACCTTGGCGGCATCGGGCTTGCGCAGCAGGGTGCAGATTTCCACGCTGGCCGGGCCGCGGGAAATCAGGTTGGTCTTCAGCCAGGACAGCGTCAGGCCGGAGTCGATGATGTCCTCCACGATGAGCACATGCTTGCCCATCAGGTCAGTCTCCAGGTCCTTCAAGATCCGCACCACGCCGGAGGACTGGGTGCCGGAGCCGTAGGAGGAGACGGCCATCCAGTCCATCTTGACGTGGCTGTGCAGGGCACGCGCCAGGTCCGCCATGACCATCACCGCGCCTTTGAGGACGCCGACGATCAGCAGATCGCGCCCTTCATAATCCTTATCGATCTGGGCAGCCAGCTCGGCAACGCGCTGCTGGATCTGCTCCTTGGTGTAGAGGACGTGCTTGAGGTCTGCCTGGACGTCGTTGGAATCCACCACTTGCTCCCGGGTCTAGCGGTCTGACTGACCGGGGCTGCGGCCAGTTGCTCTCAACACAAGATTGCCATAGCCGGTGCCATCTTGGGGAACCGTATTGGCATTGGTCCGCCGGTAGACGCTGACGAATCCGGCCAACTGCACGGGGCCGGCCGATCCGTGGCGGCGCAGCAGCGTCTCGGCCGCCTGCAGCCGTTCGTAACTGGGATTCTCGCCGCCCAGCTCCGCGGCGGCCAAGGCGATCACCCGGTGCTTCATCGCGGCCGGCAGCTGTTCCATGCCGTCGCGCTGCAGCTCCACTCCGTCCGGCGTCACGAGCCGCACCCGGCGGTACGCTTCGGCAGCCTGCTCCTGCAGGTACTCCGCATCCGCGGCCAGGATCTGGGCGGAACGCCACAGCGCCTCCGCCACGCCGGGGCCCATTTCCTCCTCCAGGAACGGCATCACCCGGGTCCGGATCCGCGAGCGCATGAAGCGCGGATCCGTGTTGCTGGGGTCGTGCCAGGGCTGCAGCCCGGCCAGGGCACAGACTTCCTCGGTATCCCGCCGGCGCAGGGCCAAAAACGGACGCAGATAGGGTCCTCGTTTCACCGGCATGCCGGCCAGCGAGCGGGTGCCGGACCCGCGCCCGAGGCCCAGCATGACCTGCTCTGCTTGGTCGTCCAGGGTGTGCCCCAGCAGGACCGCGGCCGCGCCGAATTCCGCCGCCGCGGCATCCAAGGCCGCGTAGCGGGCCGTCCGGGCGGCGGCCTCCGGCCCCATCCCGGCCGATTCCACGCTCACACGGCGGACCTGAAGCGGCGCCAGGCCCAGCGATTCGAGCTGCAGCCGCGCCCCCTCGGCCGCCTCGGCACTGCCCGCCTGCAATCCATGGTCTACGACGACGGCTCCCACCCGGTAGGGGCGGATGCCGTTGCGCGCGGGCCGGTTGAAGAATTCGGCCGTGATGGCCAAGGCCAGCGAATCCGGCCCGCCGCTACAGGCCACCAGCAACAGCGGCGCTTCGGCGGAGTCAGCGGTGGCCGGTGCCGGCCCGAACTCTTGCAGCGCCCGGCGCAACTGGTGCCGGACGGCCCCCACCTGCGGATGGAGCCGGGGCTTGCGCCGGCCCGCTGCCAGACCGCTCATGCGCGGCTGAGGTCCATGCGGCTGATCCACAGGTCGGGATGGTGGATCTCTTCCTCGGTGGGCAGGTTTTCCGGACGCTCCCACACGGCGTTGAAGCCCTGCATGCCGACTTGCCGGGTTACGGCTCGGACAAACTTGGCGCCGTCGGAGTACTGCCGCGCTTTGGCATCCAGACCCATGAGCTTGCGGATCCAGTTCTCCAGCGCGCCGCGGCTCTGGCCGCGGGCGTTGAACCGTTGGCGGATCGTCTTCACGGTCGGAACAATCGAGGAGTCCACCGCATCCATCACCACGTTGGCGTGGCCCTCCAGCAGGCTCATCACGGCCGTCAGGTGCGAGAAGACCGCCTTCTCCTCCGGTCCCTGGATCAGCTCCAGGACGGAACCCTTCAGCGACGAACCCGGCGCTCCGCCGTCGTCCTTCCCGCTGTCCTTTGTCGCGGCCAAGGCGGCCTTGACGGCCTGCTGCAGCCGCTCGCCCAGGGTGTCCGATTTTTCCACCAGCGACGACGAGAGCTCGCCGATCTGCTCCATCATGTGGTCGCGCAGCCAGGGCGCCGCAGCGAACTGCACCCGGTGCGTCTGCTCGTGCAGGCAGACCCACAGCCTGAAGTCGGCCGGCACCACATTCAGCTCGCGTTCCACCGCCACGATGTTGGGCGCCACCAGCATCAACCGGCCGGCCGCGGGTCCGCCGGGCAGCAGCGAGCAGAACGGGTCGTACTGGCCCAGCACCTTGCTGGAGAGGAAGGAGAGGATGGCACCCATCTGCGTGCCGGTAATGGCGCTGCCCACGGCCGTGGTGGCGCTTTTGAGCTGGTCCGGGCGCTTCTCGGCGAGCGCGGTGATGGCCGGGGCCAGCATGACCTCGAAGCTCCGCGCGTTGGCCTTTGACCAGGCCGCGCGGTCGATGATCAGCACCTCGGAATCACGCAGGTCGCGGGCGGCATCCAGCCCGGTGATGCGGTGCACGTGGTCCACCGATTGCTCGGCGAGGCGGCGCAGCTCATCCACGGCGGCGCGGATCTCCGCGCCCTTCATCCGTGGGCCGGCCGGGGTCAGTTTGGCTGCCGTGGAGGCGGCCAGTTCCCAGTTGACCAGCCGCGGGGGCGGTCCGGGGGAGGCGCCGGATTCACTGGGGGTGGGTGCGCTGCTGTCCATGCGTCCCATCAGATCACATCAGCGGCAAGCCGGTCACTACCGGCCGGCCCGCGAATCGGTGCCCGGTCAGCGGCAGCCGCAGCCGGCCAGGACCGTCGCGGCCCGGTCGGCGGCGGTGCGGGCTGCGTCGATCGAACCGTCCAGCCCATTGGCCACAAAGGCGAAGACCAGGAGCCGGCCGTCCGCGCTGGCCACGTAGCCGCTGAGCGACGTCACCGAGTTCAGCGTGCCGGTCTTGGCGCGGACCAGACCGGCGCCGCCGGCATTGGCGTCCAGATACCGTCCGGACAGCGTTCCGGTCAGGCCTGCGATCGGCAGCGAACCGATGCCTGCCCGGAGGTCCGCGTCCTGGGCAGTGGCGATCAGCGTGACCGCAGCGGCCAGTTGGGCGGGACTCACCCGGTTCTTCATCGAGAGTCCGCTGGCATCGGCCAGCACCATCCCCTTCGCCGGAATGCCCAGCCGTTCGGCCGCTTCCCGCACGGCCTCGGTGCCGCCGCCGAAGCTGCCCGGCTTCCCCACGGCAACGGCCGTGTTCCGTGCCATGACCTCAGCCAGGTAGTTGTCCGAGTGCTGCATCATGTAGTCCACCTGGCCGGCGACGGGTGCGGACTGCACCTCGGCCAGCACGGTCCCGTCCGCCGGTGCCGCATCGCGGCCCACCTTCGCCGACACCGTGAAATCCTTTCCGGCTACGGCCTGGGCCAGCGCATCCCGGAAGGCCGTCCCGGCCAGGCCGGCCGCGTCGGCCACCAGGTCGCCCCCGCCGTCGGCCTGATCCCGCCCGGCGTACATCCCCAGCGGGTAAACCGGGGCAATCTCGCCGTTCTTCACGTCGCCCGGATCCCAGGCGGCGCTGATGGCCGGCCCGGAGTAGAGCGAATCGTCCACCACCACGGTCAGCTCACCCGTGTAATCGCTGGCGGCCAGTTTCCCGGCTGCTTCGGCGGCCAACGTTGCCAGCCCGGCCTCACCCCAGACCGCGCCGGGCCGTGATTCCCCGGCCCCCAGCAGGACGTCGCCGCCGCCCACCAAATAAAGGACACCCGGATTGCCGCCGCGCTTGACCGTGGTGCTGAGCCGCCGGTCCGCACCGAGCGATTCCAGCGCGGCGACGGCGGTGAATGTCTTCAGGTTCGACGCCGGAATCACCGGGTGGGCGGCGCCCTTGTTGTACAGCAACTCGCCGCTGGTTGCGTCGGTGACTGTCCCCGAAAAGCTGCCGGCGCCGTCGAATGCCAGGGCCTTGTCCAGTGCGGGCTTTAACGCTGCCGGATCGGGCAGCGGCGCCGTGCCGCTCGGTCCCGCAGGCGGCGAAGCCAGTTCGGTGGGGGGCAGCTGCGCCGCCGGCGTGCTGATCACCGGCTGCGGCTCCGGCCACTCGATGGCCTGCGCCAGGTTGAATCCTGCCGGCACTGCCAGCGCGGCGAACACCACCGCCAGCAGCCCTGAGGTGAGCACACGGAAACCACGCCCCATGCTGCCCCTCCCGAGGATTGTGTTTGTTGCTTTTCGCCCCGGCGCAACCCCGATGCCGGGGGGCGAAGGCAAGACCGATATCGTTAAGCGTAGTCGGCGCCGGGCAACGGTTGCACCAGCGGCGCCGAAGCCAAAAGTCTGAACGTCTCCAAGGAGCGAAGCCATGCAGCATGACGTCACCATCGAGATCCCCAAGGGGTCTCGGGTCAAGTACGAAATCGACCACGAAACCCACCGCCTCCGCCTGGACCGGGTGCTGTTCACCTCCATGCAGTACCCCACGCACTACGGCTACTTCGAGGACACGCTGGGCGAGGACGGCGATCCGCTGGACGCCATGGTCATGCTGCAGGACTTCGACCTGTTGCCGGGCGTGCTGGTTGAGTCCCGCCCGATCGCCGTTTTCAACATGACCGACGACGGCGGCGGCGACGCCAAGGTGCTGTGCGTCCCGGCCGACAAGCGCTTCGACCACATCCAGGAGCTCTCCGATGTGCCGGAGTTCCTGGTCAAGGAGATCGAGCACTTCTTCACCCGTTACAAGGACCTGGAGCCGGGCAAGTGGGTCAAGGCCGAGGGCTGGGCTGACCGCGCCGCTGCCGAAGCCGAGCTGGAAGCCTCGATCCAGCGCTTTGCCGCGCAGGGCGAGGACTCGGCCGCCGATGAGCCGCAGGGCCGCGACGTCTGATTGACGCTGCCGCAGAGTATCTGCGGGAACAACGACTGCGGTCCGGGCCTTGGTGGTCCGGACCGCCTGCCGTTAAGGCGCACCGGACACGCCATCAACCGAAATCGGTTGTTCCCGTCGTTGTGGGGGCAATACTGGTGCCATGTATGTGCTCACCATCAACCAGCGCGATTCCCGCGAGGTGGGCGACCTGGTGCCCGAGCTGATCAAATCGCTGCGCCACCTGCCGGCAGCCATCCCGTTCCAGCGCTCCGTCGGCGACGAGGCCATCGGCGCGGTCGCGGAGGCGTCCACGGCCATCGACGCCGCGCTGATCGCGTTGCGCAGCCGGCGCTGGCACGTGGGCGTCGGCGTGGGTGAACTGCGGCTGCCACTTCCGTCGGAGATCAAGGACGCCGAAGGATACGGGCTGGTCTACGCGCGCCGCGCCGTAAACCGGGCGCAGAAAACCGGCGAGCGCGTCCCGCTGGCCGTCTCCGGCCCGGACGCGGACGTCGCCGCGGAAGCAGAGGCCGTCCTGCGGCTGATCGGCCAGATTGTCGCCACCCGCACCGACGCGGAGTGGAAGGTCCTGGACCTGATGACGCCGGGAGCGCGTGGCCAGCAAAAGTTCATTGCCGACGAGTTGGGCATTACCAGCCAGGCCGTAAGCAAGGCCGTGGTCCGGTCGCACTGGGTGGAGGAATGGGCCTGCCGGCCGGCAGCAGCCCGGCTGCTGGACCTGGCCTACGGGCCACGGTCCCTGCCGGCCGCCGCATTGCCCTACTGACCGGCCGCGCGTGCACCGCAACAGCGCCTGCGGCGCTTAGACTCCGTAAAAGAATGCCGCGGCTCCCGTCTGTGGCGTGGAACAAAGGAGTGCACATGGTCCCCGAAATTAACGTCTGGGCGGTCATCGTGGCCACCATTTCCACCATGGTCGTCGGGTCCATCTGGTACACACCGAAGGTCTTCGGCAACTACTGGATGAAGGTCGCCAAGGTCAGCCCCGGCGAAGGCAAGAACGCCGTGCGCCCCATCATCATCACCCTCATAGTCAGCTTCATCAGTGCTTGGGTGCTGGCGGGCTCGGCTGCGATTGCGCAGGACTTCTACGGCGGCAACTTCCTCTGGAACACCGCGCTGACCGCCGTGATCCTGTGGGCCGGCTTTACCGCGGCCCGGTTCGTCACCCATGACGCCTTCGAGGGGCGCCCGGCCGGACTGACCGTGCTGAACATCGTGCACGAGTTGGTCACCTTTCTGGTCATGGCCCTGATCATCGGCCTCTTCGGGATCAGCGCAGCCTGACGCCCGCCGACGGGCCTTCCCCCGCGGGGTGGTGCCCTCTGTCCTCCGCCATCCAGGGCGAAATCGTTATAGGCCCGGCGTCAGCCGGAAGGCATACGGGCCGCTCAGGCTGGGAGAATTGATAAATCGATTCACCAACCAGCTTGAGAGGCCCCACCAATGATCGACGCACTGCAAGACTTCACCGCTTCGCTACCCACCGTCCTGCAGTGGGTAGGTGTGGTCCTCGCCGCCGCGATCCCCTTCGTCGAGTCCTACTTCGGATCAGTGATCGGCGTCCTCGCCGGCATCAACCCCTTGATCGCGGTCGTCGCAGCCATTGTGGGCAACGTCGTCTCGATGTTGGTCTTCGTGCTCAGCGCCCACAACATGCGCGCAAAGGTTGTCAGCAGCAAGGAGGCGCGGGAGCCTTCGCCCCGCCGCGAGAAATTGCGGAAACAGTTCGACAAGTACGGGGTGGCCGGCGTGAGCCTGCTGGGCCAGACGATCTTGCCCAGCCAGATCACCTCCGCGGCGATGGTCTCGTTTGGAGCGTCCAGGAACGCGGTGATCCTCTGGCAGATCGTCTCGATCACCCTCTGGGGGGCCGCCTTCGGCATCCTCGCCAGCCTGGGCGTCTCGCTGGTCGGCTAAACCCCCAAGCCGGGCAAGGCCGGGGCTTTCCGAGGGCGGGCAAAGCCGGGCGCGACCAAGAACGTCGTGCCCGGTGCTGCCGCACCGGGCTCGTCAGTCCAGCAGGGTCAGTTCGAGCCGTTATCAGTCCAGCAGGCTGAGCAGGATGGGGGCCGCGCCGTCTTCCTCCACCGTTCCGGTGACCTCGTGGGCGGCGGCGATGACCTCTTCGGGCGCCTGTCCCATGGCCACCCCGCGGGCGGCCCAGTCCAGCATTTCAATGTCGTTGCGGCCGTCGCCCATGGCCACCGTGTGCGACGGCTCAATGTCCAGCTTTCGGCGCAGCGCTTCCAGTGCGCTGGCCTTGGTGACGCCATTGGCGGCGATGTCCAGCCAGGCGGTCCAACCCACTGAGTAGGTCACTCCCTTGAGCCCGGCGGTATCGATGGCTGCCTTGAACTCCTCGGGCGTGTTTTCGGCGCTGGAGACCACCACGCGCACGGCCGTGGATTCCAGCAGTGTCTCGAAGTCCACCCCCTTGGCTTCGATGCCGAAGCTGGCGTCCTGGAAGCGCTCGGTGGCCAGGAAGTTGCCTTCTTCGTCCTCCAGCGCGAACTTTGCGGTCGGCAGTTTCGAGCGCATCACGCGCAGGGCCGGGCCGGGATTGAAGGTCACTCGGTCTTCCACCTCGTAGCCAGCGTCCAGCGAGGTGTCGATCCGCAGGGTGACACCGCCGTTAGAGCAGACCGCGTACCCCTTGGTCATGCCGATCAACTCGATGATCGGCAGCGTCGCATTCAGCGACCGCCCGGTGGACACGACCACCTCGTGGCCGGCGTCGACGACGGCGCGGGCCGCTTCGCGCACCGCGTCGCTCATGTGGCCGTCATGGTTGACCAGGGTGCCGTCCACGTCCAAGGCCACCAGCTTGCGGGCCCCGTTCTCGACGAAGTTCTTCCGCCGGGCCGCACTGGACTGATCTGTCTTGTTTTTCGCTGCTATCCGCTGGTCGTCGATGCCAGCGTGAGCTTTGTCAGCTGTAGTTGTCATCCACCTAGTGAAGCATGACCAAGCTACGGACCGGTAGGGAGTTTTCTACGGGCGAATGACACCCCGGTGAACGAACGGGGAACAGCAACACACGCCACCGGCCCGAGATCTGGCCGCGGAGGCGTTTCTCAGCCGAGGACCGGCAGGACTTCCATGCCGCCCAAGTAGGGCTGCAGGGCGGCGGGTACGTTCACCGAGCCATCGGCGTTCTGGTGGTGTTCCAGGATGGCCACGATCCAGCGCGTGGTGGCCAGCGTTCCGTTCAGCGTGGCGACCGCCCGCGTGCCCTTCCGTTCGCCCTCTGCCGAGACCTGGCGTTCGCGGATGTTCAACCGGCGGGCCTGGAAGGTGGTGCAGTTGGAGGTGGAGGTCAGCTCCCGGTAGGCCTGCTGGGTGGGCACCCAGGCTTCGCAGTCGAACTTGCGGGCCGCGCTCATGCCGAGGTCTCCGGCGGCGGTATCGATCACCCGGTAGGGCAGTTCCACCTTCGCCAGCATTTCCTCTTCCCAAGCCAGCAGCCGTGCGTGCTCGTCGGCGGCTTCCTCGACCGGGCAGTAGATGAACATTTCCAGCTTGTTGAACTGGTGTACCCGAATGATGCCCCGGGTGTCCTTGCCGGCTGCACCGGCCTCCCGGCGGTAGCAGGAGCTCCAGCCGGCATAGCGGGTCGGACCGGCGGAGAGGTCCAGGATCTCGTCCGCGTGGTAGCCCGCCAAAGCCACCTCCGACGTGCCCGTCAGGTACAGGTTGTCGCGCTCCAGACGGTAGATCTCGTCGTCGTGCTCAACGTCGAAGCCGGTGCCCTGCATTGTTTCCGGGCGAACCAGCGTGGGGGTGATCATCGGGATGAAGCCATTGGACACGGCCTGGTCCAGCGCCATGTTCATCAGCGCGATCTCCAGCCGGGCGCCCACTCCCTTGAGGAAGTAGAAGCGGGAACCGGAGACCTTGGCCCCGCGTTCCATGTCGATGGCGCCGATCAGCTCGCCGATGGCCAGGTGGTCCCTCGGCTCGAAGCCGTCCGGACCAAAATCGCGGGGCTTGCCGACCGTCTTGACCACGTTGAAGTCTTCCTCGCCGCCGGCGGGAACACCGTCCTCGATCCGGTTGGGGATGCTGCGCAGCAGCGCCTCCTGCTGGTTCTGCGCGGCGTCCGATGCCGCCTGCGCCTCCTTGACCGATGCCGCCAGTTCCTTGACCTGCGCCAGCAGCGCAGCCTTCTCCTCGCCCTTGGCCTGCGCCACCTTCTTGCCGAAGACGTTCTGTTCGGCACGCAGTCCCTCGTACCGGTTGATCGCTTCCCGGCGTGCCACGTCGGCGGCGATGACGGCATCGACGACGGACTCGTCGGCGCCCCGGGCGCGCTGGGAGGCACGGAAGATCTCTGGATTGGCGCGGAGTTCGTTTACATCGATCACTTGCTAAGGGTACCGAAAAAGGCCTTCCGCCCTCGATCCGGTCCGCCCGGCTCTGCCTCCGGTCCCGCGGGCCGCCCTCGGTGCGGCGCTGGATAAGCTATGAGCACGATGCCTGCCGAATGGATACTTGCCCTCACCCTGGCCGCAGCGGCGGCCGCCTTTGTGGTGATCTGGCTGGGCATCCGCCGGGCCTCCCGGCGCCGGCCGGGAGCCGGGCCGGCCGATCCCGCGCCGACTGAGGTCCTGCCCGACCAACGCGTGGTGTTCATCCTGAACCCGGTGAAGAATGGGGCGGCCGAGGCCCGCCGCCAAGTGGAGGCGGCCTGCGCGGCCGCCGGCTGGAGTGCTCCGCTGGTCTTGGAAACCACCCCGGACGACCCGGGCCATGGGCAGGCAAAACGCGCCCTGGAGGAGCGGGCCGACGTCGTTATTGCCGGCGGCGGGGACGGCACCATTCGGGTGGTTGCCTCGGAATTATCCGGCACCCAGGTGCCGATGGGAGTGCTGCCGCTGGGCACCGGAAACCTGCTGGCGCGGAACCTGGGTCTGGAACCCAGTGCCCTGCAGGCCAACATCAACGTGGCGCTGCACGGTGTGATCCGGAAGATCGATACCGCGGACATCACCTTGGAGAACGAGGCCACGGGGATGCGCGTCGAGGACAGTTTCCTGGTGATCGCAGGCATCGGGGTGGATGCGGACGTGCTGGCCGACACCCGGGACGACCTCAAACGCCGGTTCGGCTGGGTGGCTTACTCGGAAGCCGGTGTCCGCCACCTGGCGGGTCAGCGCAAGCGGGTCATGGTCAGTATCGACGGCGGCCCCGCCCAGCCCCGCAAGGTGCGCAGCATCCTGCTGGCCAACTGCGGGAAGCTTCCGGCGGGAATCGATTTCATCCCCACCGCGGAAATTGACGACGGCGAAATAGACATCGTGGTGCTCAGCCCGCGCAGCGTGGTCGGCTGGCTGTGGATCGCTGCCAAGACCCTGGTCCGGCACGCTGCGCCGATTCCGGTGATCGAATACCACCGCGGACGGACGGTCCGGATTACCGCGCACGACCCGATGGGCACCCAGCTGGACGGCGACCCCTCGGGGCCGGTCACGTCGCTGACCGTTGAGGTCAGGCCTCGGTCGCTGGCGGTACGAACGGAGGCGATCCCCTCCGCCGACAGCGCCCGCCCCGCCGCATAGACGGGTGCAGCCGCTGCCGGCACGGGGGAGATCAAACCGGGCGGCTTAGGTGTCGTCGCCGCCGGCATTCAGCGGATCGTCGCTGGCGTCGGCCTCGTGGGTGTCGTGAAGCTCTTCGCCCGGAATGTCGATGGGCTGCTCGTCCGCTTCGAGGGCCGGGATCTCGGCGTCCGGCTGCTGCAGGTCTTCCTCCGCGGGAACCGGGAATTCGCCGGCCGCCTGCTGGTTAATCAACTGCTGCTCCTCGGCAAAGCGCAGGTCATTTCCCTGGTCCCCGAGGTCACCGGCGCGGTTCTCGCTGGCGGTCTGGTTCAGCGCTTCCTCCGGGGTCGGCTCCCCATCCTGGTACTGGTCCCTATCGTTGTGCTGTGTCATGCTGCTCCGATCTGTGGTCCCGAGGTCAGTTTTCCTCAGCATACTGACCATAACAACCAGCGGATACCCCCGGCCGCCGGTGTTCAGCGGGCCTGCAGCAGTTCCCTGACCCAGCCGTCGGCCCGCAGGAACGCTTCGTCCCGGTTGCTGCGCGGGATTGTGTGGCCGCGGCGGTCGGCGCGCGGATAGGAGCCCAGGAACCTCAGCCCCGGGCTGAGCCGGTGCAGCCCGCGCACCGCGTCCGCCACGCGCTCCTCAGCCAGATGCCCCTCCGCGTCCAGGCTGAAGAAATAGTCGCCGAGGAACTGCCCGGTTGGCCGGGATTCGATCCTGCTCAGGTTGACGCCCCGGCTGGACAACTGCTCCAGGATCGCCACCAGCGCCCCCGGGTGGTCCTGTGGCAGCGGCACCACCAGCGTGGTTTTATCCGCTCCGGTCGGCGCGGGCAGAACTCCGGGCCGGCTGACCAGAATGAAGCGGGTGACGGCGTCGGGAATGTCTCCGATGTCGTCCGCGAGAACCTGCAGGCCACGTTGCTGGGCGACCAGCGGCGAGCAGATCGCGGCCTGGTGGCCGGGCGCCGGGTCCAGCAGCCCTACCCCGGCCGCGGCGGTGGACGACGCCGGAAGATATGCCGCCTGCGGAATGTTTTCGCTGCACCAGGTGCGGCACTGGGCCCACGCATGCGGATGGGTGGAGACCACGGAGATCCCTTGGCGCTCCGTCCCGGGCCGGACTGCCAGTACAAACCGGATGGGCACCAGCTGTTCGCCGATGATCTGCAGCGGTTCACCGCCCGCGATCGCGTCCAACGTGGCGCTGACGCCGCCCTCGACCGAGTTCTCGATCGGAACCATCGCCGCGCTGGCTTCGCCCGAGCGGACCGCGTCCAGGGCGGCCTCCACGTTCGACGCCGGGATCCGATGCACGGCCTCGGCCCCGGCGACCTGGAGCAGGGCAGCTTCGGTAAAGGTGCCCTCCGGCCCCAGGAAGGTGTAGACGCTGGTCATTACTGGACCCGAGGCTCCTGCCCGTTCTCCGACACGATGGGCTTGCCCGCATCGAGCCAGGCCCCCATGCCGCCGTGGATATTGACGGCGGAATATCCGTTCGAGTTCAGCCATTCCGTGGCCCGGAAGGAGCGGCCGCCGCTGCGGCACACCACGTGCAGGTCCACGTCCGGATCCAGCTCCTCCAGGCGCACCGGCAATTCGTTAAGCGGGATATGCACCGCGCCGGCGATGTGCCCGGCTTCCCATTCATAGTCCTCGCGCACGTCCAGAATGGTGGCGTCGCCGCCTACGCTGTTGACGTCCACGTTCTCGACATCGCTCATGGCAACCTCCGCAATCCGCGGCAGCCAGTGCTGCCGCTGATGATTTCTTTAGCACGCGTCCCGGCAATTCGGCCGCATCACAAGCCTATAGTGGGATCGTCCGCTGCACCTTAACGAGACAGGGGTACCCATGGCCGCAGACCAGCCGACCATCCTGGCCACGTCCGGAGGTTTCAAAGCCGGAGTGCGCAGCCGGATCGCGTTCAACCACCTGGTGCACCACGCCGTCGAACTGTCCGGGGCCACCGGGCGGGCGCCGCGGCTGACCCACTTGGGCACGGCTGGGGGCGACCAGCGCTGGTTCCAGGCCGAACTGGACGAGGCAGCCCGCGCGGCCGGCTATGACCTGAGCCATCTGAACCTGTTCACCATGCCGAACGTGCCCGACATCGAAGAGCACCTGCTCGGCCAGGATGTGGTGTGGGTGGGCGGCGGTTCGGTGGCGAACCTGCTGGCCGTGTGGCGGGTGCACGGACTGGATACCATTTTCCGGCGCGTCTGGCAGGCCGGCGTGGTGCTGGCGGGCGTCTCCGCTGGCTCCATCTGCTGGTTCCGCGGCGGCACCACCGACTCCTTCGGTCCCGAGCTGCGGCCGGTCACCAACGGCCTGGCGCTGCTGCCCTATGACAACGGCGTCCACTACGACTCGGAACCGCAGCGCCGGCCGCTGGTACACCGACTGGTGGCGGACGGCATCCTGGGCGAAACACATTGCACCGACGACGGCGTTGGGCTGGTCTACCACGGCATCGAGTTGGCGGGGGCGGTGAGCGAGACCGAAGGGAAGCTGGCCTACCGGGTGACCGCCCAGGCCGGCGACGGGCCCGAAGCCATCGCCGTCGAGGAGCCGATCGAAGCCCGCTTCCTCGGCTGAACGGGACAGGCTGCCCGCAGCGGGACACAGCGGGATTGGCCCGCACCGCCGCCCGGGGCTACAGTTACGGGCGATGACTGCATTGCATGATTTGACGGCGGTTGCCCAGCGCGACGCCGTGGCCCGCGGCGAACTGTCGGCCCGGGAACTGACGGACCACTATCTCCGCCGGATCGAGGCGCTTAATCCGCGGCTCGGCGCCTTCATCACGGTCGGCGCCGACCAGGCGCTCAAGCAGGCGCGCGCCGCGGACGACCACCAGGCCCGCGGCGGGACGCTGGGCCCGCTGCACGGACTTCCGCTGGCGTACAAGGACCTCACCGACGTGGCCGGCCTCCCGACAACGCACGGCAGCGCCGCGCTGGATCACCGGCCGGCGCTGGCGAACCACCCCTTAGTCGAGGTGCTCGAATCCGCCGGCAGCATCACCCTGGGCAAGACCCAGGTGCCGGAATTCGGCCTAACCTCCTACAGCGAGAACCGCGTGGCGCCTCCGGCCCGCAACCCGCTGGATCCTACCCTGAGCCCGGGCGGTTCCTCCGGCGGCAGCGCCGCGGCCGTCGCCGCGGGCATGCTGCCGTTCGCGCCGGGCTCCGACGGCGGCGGCTCGGTGCGGATCCCGGCGGCCGCCACCGGGCTGGTGGGGCTCAAACCCGGGCGCGGCCGGCTGCCCGCCGGCACTACCGGCGACGACGCCGGCCAGCTGGTGGTGGCGGGTCCCTTGGCCCGCACCGCAGCCGACGCGGGCCTGCTCATGGACGCCATGGCCGACGAACCCTCGGCCCGGGCGGCCTCCGGCGCTGCACCGCACTTCCTCGACGCCGCCCGCCGCGCCGAAGGCCGCTTCCGGATCGGTGTGAGCACCGACTCCCCGTTCGAGTCCGCCTACCCGCTCTCGCTGGAGCCGGAGGCGAGCCAAGCACTGGAGACGGCCCTGGAGTTGCTGCAGGGGCTGGGCCACGATTTGGCGGACGCTGAGGTCCGCTACGACAACCGCTACCCGGACGCCTTCGCCACAGTATGGACCGCCGGCCTGGCCCGGCTGGAGCTGCCGGCCGGGCGCGAAGCGCAACTCATGCCGCTCACCCGGGCCTTCCGGCGCCGCGCCATAAAGCGCACACCCCAGGCGCTGGCGGAGGCTTTGTCCGTGCTTGCGCGCTTCCAGGACGACACCCAGGCGCAGTTCGGCCGCTACGACCTGATGCTCACGCCGGCGCTGGCTCAAACGCCGCGCCCGGTGGGCTGGTACACCTCCACCCGCGCGGACGTTGACTACATGCGCCAATGCCAATATTCGCCGTTCACATCACTGGTCAACGTCTGCGGCCTGCCCGCCATTGCCGTGCCGGTCAGCAGCACCGAAGAGGGCTTGTCCATGGGGGTCCAGCTGATCGGCAAGCCGGGCTCCGAGGCCGCACTGCTGGCCGTTGCCGCCCAACTGGAGAACGTCCGCTGACTCGCCGGAGAACCCCGCGCTGACCTGCGGAAACGCATTAGCACCCCCGCCTGCGCGCGGCAAGGATATGACAATGCGTGTCGCTGAGTGTCAGAATTGAACACCGTGAGCAATACCGTGCAGTCCGGGAATCCGCAGCCGGAACAAGCTATAAAGTCCAGTCAGACCGGCAAAACATTCTTCGGGCATCCGCGGATGCTGGCCAATCTTTTCTCCGTAGAACTCTGGGAGCGCTTCTCCTTCTACGGCATGCAGGGCATCCTGCTCTACTACATGTACTACTCGGTCGCCGAGGGCGGCCTGGGCATCGACGAAGGCATCGCCACCGGCCTGGTGGGCGCCTACGGCGGCGGCGTCTACCTCTCCTCCATCCTGGGCGCCTGGGTGGCCGACCGCATTCTGGGCTCCGAGAAGGTCCTCTTCTACACGGGCATCATGGTGATGCTGGGGCACATCGCGCTGGCCGTGCTTCCGGGCGGCGTGGGACTGGCCGTCGGCCTGATCCTGGTGGCCATCGGCTCCGGCGGCCTGAAGGCCACCGCCAGCTCGCTGGTCGGCTCGCTGTACAGCCTGAAGGACGACCGCCGCGATGCCGGCTTCTCCATTTTCTACATGGGCGTGAACATCGGCGGCCTGTTCGGCCCGCTGCTGACCGGCCTGGCCCAGGTGCAGCTTGGCTTCCACTACGGCTTCGGCCTGGCCGCGCTGGGCATGGCAATCGGCCTGACCCAGTATGCGCTGACCCGCAAGAACCTCCCCGAGGCCTCGCACCACGTGGCCAACCCGCTGCCGCGCGGCAACTACGGCAAGGTCGCCGCCGTGGCCGCGACCGGCGTCGTCGTGATTGTGCTGCTGGTGGCGTTCGGCTTTGTCACCGCCGAAAACCTTGCCCCGATCATGGCCTGGCTGGCGATCATCGCCGCCGTCGTGTACTTCGTGGTGATCCTTTCCAGCAAGCAGGTGGACGGCGTGGAACGCAAGCGGGTGTATGCCTTCATCCCGCTCTTCATCGCCTCCGCCGCATTCTGGGCGCTGTTCCAGCAGCAGTTCACCGTGGTGGCGCTGTACGCGGACAAGCAGCTGGACCGCTCGCTGGGCGGCTGGGAAATGCCGGCCAGCTGGGTGCAGTCCATCAACCCGGTCTTCATCATCATCTTCGCCGGCATCTTTGCCGCAGTATGGACCAAGCTCGGCCCGAAGCAGCCCAGCTCGCCGATGAAGTTCGCCCTGGGCCTGGTGGTCATGGGCCTGGCGTTCCTGGCCTTCATTCCGCTGGCCGGCGGCGGCGCCAACTCCACCCCGCTGCTGGCGATGGTCGGCATCCTGTTCCTGTTCACGATGGCGGAGCTGTTCCTCTCCCCCACCGGCTCCTCGGTCTCCACCAAGCTGGCCCCGAAGGCATTCCAGACCCAGATGGTGGCGCTGTTCCTGCTGTCCATCTCGCTGGGCACCACGCTGGCCGGCATCCTGGCCAGCTACTACGACCCGACCAATGAGGCCCCGTACTTCGGCTTCATCGGCGTGGTGGCGATCATCCTGGGCGTCGGCCTGGCCGCCGCCGTGCCGTCGCTGAAGAAGCTGATGGGCGGCATCCGCTAACAACGGGTATTAAGCAGGACGGCGCTGCCCGGGTGAGGATTGGATCCTCACCCGGGCATCGCCGTCGTTAGCGGCGTCTTACTCATCCACTATTCAGCTCCGGCCCTTCTGAGCGTTCAGAAGGGCCGGAGCTGAATAGTGGGTGGAGCCGGGTGGATCGGGGCGGGACTACATGCTGCCGAGGACGCCGATGAAGATCAGCAGGCACCAGATGCCGGTCACCGCGTAGCCCATGATCAGGCCGGCCAGCGCCAGGCTGCGCGCGGCCGGTTCCTTGCCCAGCGCGATGTGACCGAACACGATGGCCAGGATCTGCGGGACGAACATGAATCCGAACGTCACCACGGAGACGATGCCCAGCACCAGCGCCGCAATGCTCAGGCCCTTCGGCTGGGCCTGCGGCGTGTAATACATCGGCTGGTTGTAGTCCGGGCCGCCGTACGGCTGCTGGCCGGCGTACGGCTGGGCGCCGGGGCCGGGCTGGTAAGCGTACGGATGGGGGGCATCGGGCAGCGCCGGCGGCTGCGGCATGGCCTGGCCGGCGTTCGGATCCGTGTACCAGCCCGGATGCTTCGGGTCGTTGAAGGGCGGCCTGTTTTCCGTGCCGGACATGCTCTGGATTCCCCCTGGGGTGGTTTCGCCGCTTGGTGCAGCTGTTATGCGGGTGCCCCTCCAGTCTAGGCGCGGCCCCGGATCCGCGGGTGTGGCGGCGGATACGTCACGGACGGCTACGGATCCCCGGGTTTTTTGGCATGCTTGTGGCATGGCAAACCGTGCGGGCACCGTAGCCCTCCCCAGCGACCTTGTAGACCTGACCGCGCTGCGGGACGCCTACTTCGACATCAAGCCGGATCCGGCCGACCCCGCCCAGCGCGTGGCCTTCGGCACCTCCGGGCACCGCGGCTCCAGCCTCAAGGCCTCCTTCAACGAGGACCACATCGCCGCCATCACCCAGGCGATCGTGGAGTACCGCGCCGGCCAGGGGATTGCCGGCCCGCTGTTCGTCGGCAAAGACACGCACTCACTGTCCGATCCGGCCCAGGACACCGCCCTGGAAGTCCTGGCCGCGAACGGCGTCACCGTGCTGGTCGACTCCCGCACCGGCTGGACTCCGACGCCAGCCATCAGCCACGCCATCCTGACCCACAACGCCGCCCATCCCGATGCCCAGGGCGACGGGATCGTAATCACACCCTCGCACAATCCGCCCGCCGACGGCGGCTTCAAGTACAACCCGCCGCACGGCGGTCCCGCCGACTCGGACGCCACCGGCTGGATCGCCGCCCGCGCCAATGAGCTGCTGGAAGGCGGCCTGCGCGGGGTGAAGCGGATGACGCTGGGGCAGGCGCAGTTCTCCGGTGCGGTGGGAACCTACGATTTCCTCGGCGCCTACGTGGACGACCTGCCCCAGGTGCTGAATCTGGACGCCATCCGGAACGCCGGCGTGCGGATCGGCGCGGACCCGATGGGCGGGGCCTCGGTGGATTACTGGGGTGCCATCGCCGAGCGGCACCGGCTGGACCTGACGGTGGTCAACCCGACGGTGGACCCGCAGTGGGCCTTCATGACGCTGGACTGGGACGAGAAGATCCGGATGGACTGTTCCTCGCCGTCGGCCATGGCTTCGCTGATCAACGCGGTGCGCGGCGGCGGTGCCGCCTATGACATTGCCACCGGGAACGACGCCGATGCTGACCGGCACGGGATCGTCACCCCCGACGCCGGGCTGATGAACCCGAACCACTACCTGGCCGTGGCCATCGACTACCTCTACACGCACCGGCCGGATTGGCCGGCCGGTGCTGCGGTGGGCAAGACGCTGGTCTCCTCCTCGATGATCGACCGGGTGGCGGCCGGCCTGGGCCGACGACTGGTGGAAGTGCCGGTGGGCTTCAAATGGTTCGTGCCCGGCCTGCTCTCCGGCGAGGGCGTCTTTGGCGGCGAGGAGTCTGCCGGGGCCTCGTTTGTCCGCTTCGACGGCAAGCCGTGGTCCACCGACAAGGACGGCATCCTGCTGGCGCTGCTGGCTTCCGAAATCAGCGCCGTCACCGGGAAATCGCCGTCAGAACTCTACGGCGGGCTGACCGCAAAGTTCGGATCGCCGTCGTACGCCCGCATCGACGCCGCAGCGACCCGGGAGCAGAAGGCCGCACTGGCCAAGCTGTCCGCCGCGGACGTGGCCGCCACGGAGCTGGCCGGCGAGCCCATCACCGCCAAGCTGACCGAAGCGCCGGGCAACGGCGCGGCCATCGGCGGCCTCAAGGTCACCACCGAAAACGCCTGGTTTGCAGCGCGGCCCTCCGGCACCGAGGACGTGTACAAGATCTATGCCGAATCGTTCCGCGGGTCGGAGCATCTGGTGCAGGTGCAGGCAGAAGCCAAGGCGATTGTGGACGCCGTCATCGCCTAGCGGCATGACCTTGCCCCCTCCGCGCCGGCGGAGGGGGTCGTGGGCACCGGCCTAGAGCAGGCGGCGGAGGATCCGGGTCTTGGCCGCGCTGTACCGGGGGTAGGCAACACGCAGCGTGTCCAGCAGCGTCCCCTTGGAAAAGACCGGGCGGAGCTGGCTGAACGTATCGAAGGAGTGTTTGCCGTGGTAGGCGCCCATTCCGCTGGCGCCAGCGCCTCCGAAGGGCAGTTCCGGCACGGCCAGCTGGATGGTGCTGGCGTTGTGACTGATGCTCCCGGCCCGGATCCCGTGCTCGAAGCGGCGCTGCTCGGCATCGGAGGATGAATACAGATAGGCGGCCAGCGGTGCCGGCCGGGAGTTGATGAAGCTCATCGCCTCGCCAAGGTCTGCAACGGTCAGGACGGGCAGGATCGGTCCGAAGATCTCCTCCTGCATCACTGCAGCGTCCGGGGAGACCTTGGTCAGCACGGTGGGTTCGATGTACAGCTGCTCCCGGTCGGTCCGCCCGCCGGACGCCACCGTACCGTCGGCCAGGTAGGACGCCAGTCTGTCGAAGTGGCCTTCGTTCACTATCCGGCCGAAGTCCGCGCTCTTGGCCGGGTCTTCGCCGAACATCTCGCGGACTGCCCTAGCGAGCTGCTTCACCAGCGACGGCGCCAACGCTTCGGTTGTCAGGACATAGTCCGGTGCGACGCAGGTTTGGCCCGCGTTCAGCAGCTTCGCATAGACCAGTCGGCGCGCGGCGGCGCGCAGATTGCCGCCCATCACGACGGCGGGGGACTTGCCTCCCAGCTCCAGGGTCACCGGGGTCAGGTGCTCGGCTGCAGCGCGCAGGACCACCTTGCCCACCTGTTCTCCGCCGGTGAAGAAGATGTGGTTGAAGCGTTCGGCAAGCAGCGCCGTGGACTCCTCCCGTCCGCCTTCCACCACCGTGACCGCCTCGGGATCCAAGTATCCGGGCAGCAGTCGCGCCAAGGTCCGGGACGTGGCCGGCGCCAGTTCGCTGGGCTTGAGCACAGCCGCGTTGCCCGCCGCCAGGGCCCCGACCAACGGCGCCAGGAGCAGCTGGACCGGGTAATTCCACGGCGCGATGATGAGCACCACACCCAGCGGCTGCGGTTCGGTCCGGGCCGACGCCGGCAGCAAGCCCAGCGGGACCGGCACCCGGCGGCTGCGGGTCCACTCGCCAAGGCGGCTGAGCGCGTGTCCGGCTTCGGACCGGACTATCGAGATTTCGGTCAGGTAGCTTTCCAGCGCGTTCTTGCCGAGGTCACGCCGCAGTGCGGCGCTGAGCTCGGCTTCAGCTTCGGTCAGCAGCCGGATTAAGGCCTGCAACTGGTCACGGCGCCAGGCCAGCGGGCGTGTCCTGCCCGAATCGTAGATTTTCCGGACCGCTGCAACCGTGTCTGCTACGGCAGGGGCGTCGGTTCGCACGCTCATGCGGTGGTTCCGCTTGCACTGGTGCGGGAGGGGCCGCCGTTGGCAGCAGGCGCCGCGTCTGGCCTCGGCGTCGGCCGTCCGGTGAAATGGTCCATTGACCGGTAGACCTGGAAGACCCGCCCGGCCACAACGTCCCAGACGGGCTGGGGCAGAACCCCGCGCAGCGCGCTGCCGAGCGGCACCGTCCAGGGAAGCTGCACACGTGCTTTGCCCTCCATCAGCGCCGTCCAGGCCCTGTTCACGACGTATTCGGGTTCCATCAGCGGCGTGAGCAGCGGCCCGCGCGCCCCTTCGAACATCCCGGTCTTGATGTAGCTGGGAATGAGCGTGGTCACCCGCACATGGCCGTGGCCTGCCTCCTCCAGTTCCAGCCGGACGGAATCGCTCCAGCCGATCACCGCCCATTTGGACGCGGTATAGACGCTCATCTTGGGCACCGAAAGCGTCCCCGAGGCCGAGGCGACGTTGAGGATGCGGGCCGGCGTGGGCCGTTCGATCATCCGGGGCAGGAAGGACCGGGTCACGTGCATGGGCGCCAGCGTATTGACCTGCATCACGGCGTCGATATCCGCGTCCGTGTGGTCCCAGAAGTACGCGCTGCGCACAATGCCGGCGTTGTTGATCAGAACATCGGGCACATCCGCGTCGGACATTGTTGCCGTGGCCGCCTGGGTCACCTCCTCGAGCGAGGACACATCGAGCGCATAGGTGTGGATCCTGGAGCCGCCCAGGGACTGGATTTCTGCGGCACTAGCCGCCAAGGCTTTGGCGTCGCGGTCCCAGAGGATGACGGCCTTGGCACCCTCACTCACCGCGCGTTCCGCATACAGCCGGCCCATTCCCATAGCTCCGCCGGTGATGAGTACAGTCCGTTCGCTTACTGAAATGCCCACGTTCATCCGTTCGTTCCGGGCCGCCGCGCAGCCATCCGATCTGCCGCTAAAATATGTGCGGGCATGCTGTCGGCCGCGACAAGCTACCCACCGGTAACATTCTGCACGAATCATTCCCCCTTGTCGTTAGAAGGCACACGCATGAGCAGGCTGGGCACAGACTGGAAAATCCACGGAGATGGCAGGACTATCAAGCCCGGCAGCTTCGTCGCTCCCGATGAGCGCCTCACGTGGCCACGCACCATCGGCATTGGTGCCCAGCATGTGATCGCCATGTTCGGCGCCACTTTCCTGGTTCCACTGCTGACCGGGTTTCCGCCGGCCACCACGTTGCTTTTCTCCGGCGTCGGCACCATCCTGTTCCTGCTGATCACGGCCGGCCGTATCCCCAGCTACCTGGGCTCCAGCTTCGCGTTCATTGCTCCGATCAGCGCCGCCATGAACCAGCACGGCATGGGCGGAGCGCTCGGCGGCCTGATTATGGCGGGCGCGGTGCTCTTCCTGATCGGCCTCATCGTGCATAAGGCCGGCACGCATTGGATCCATATCGTGATGCCGCCGGTGGTGACCGGTGCCATCGTGGCGCTGATCGGACTCAACCTGGCGCCGACAGCCAAGGCCAACTTCGAGAAGGGGCCGGTGACGGCGCTCATCACGGTCGTGGCAATCCTGCTGACGACCGTGCTGTTCCGCGGACTGCTGGGCCGGCTCTCCATCCTGGTGGGCGTACTGGTCGGTTATCTGGTGGCCGTCCTGCTCGGAGAGGTGGACTTCTCCGCAATCAATGATGCTGCCTGGATCGGGCTGCCAACCTTCCATGCCCCGGAGTTCCACATCTCCGTGATCGGCCTGTTCGTCCCGGTGGTTTTGGTGCTGGTGGCAGAGAACATCGGCCACGTGAAGTCGGTATCGGCGATGACCGGACAGGACCTTGACCCGGTGACCGGCCGCGCGCTGATGGCCGACGGCCTGGCCACGATGTTGGCCGGCAGCGGCGGCGGGTCCGGCACCACCACCTACGCCGAGAACATCGGCGTGATGGCAGCGTCCAAGGTCTACTCCACCGCCGCCTACTGGGTGGCAGGCACCGTCGCCATCCTGCTCAGCCTGTTCCCGAAGTTCGGAGCCGCCATCGCCACCGTTCCGGTGGGGGTCTTGGGCGGTGCCGGCGTGGTGCTCTACGGCATGATCGGCATTCTCGGTGTACGGATCTGGGTGCAGAACCGGGTGAACTTTGCGAACCCGATCAACCTGTCCGTGGCCGGAGTATCCCTGGTGGTTGGCATTGCCAACTTCACCTGGACGGTTGGCGAGCTCACGTTCGAAGGCATCGCACTGGGCACCGCAGCCGCACTGATCATCTTCCACGGCATGAGTGTGGTGGCCCGCTGGCGCGGCACCGAGCCGGTGGATTCGGCCGAAGACGAAGGCGTCAAGCCCTCCAAGCTCGGCTAACCGGCCGCCGCTGGCGCGGCCAACTGGCTGCGCCGCCCTGCTTCCGTGCCGTCCGGACCTAGACCGAGGGAAGGCCCGCCGCTAGCGTTGCTGACATCCTCGGGGAGTCCACCCCGGGAACGTCCGCAAGGAGGAAGCATGGCCAACCACGTTTACAACGTCACGGAGATTGTGGGAACGTCGCCGGATGGCATCGACGCCGCGGTGTCCAACGCCATCGCCGAAGCATCCAAGACGTTGCGCAACCTCGACTGGTTCGAGGTGAAGTCCGTACGCGGCCACCTCAACGAGGGCAAGGTCTCGGACTGGCAGGTGACCATCAAGCTCGGCTTCCGGCACGAAAGCTAGCCCCGGGCCTCGACGAGGACTTCCGGCGGCCAAAGTGGAGGATCCACCCTTCGCTGCGGCGCCGGCTGTCCCGGGAACGCCGGACCGCTATATGATGGAATCCTAAAGTAATAAACTGCTAAAGGAATTCCGTGGACCGCTTTCCCGCTGCCGATGCCCCGCTCTACGAAGTCAAAGCGAACCTGTTCAAAGGACTTTCCCACCCGGTGAGGATCCGAGTGCTGGAACTGCTCGCAGATTCGACTGAAGTAACCGTGACCGATCTGATGCACGGCACGCATCAGGAAGCGTCTAATTTGTCCCAGCATCTAGCCGTGCTGCGGCGGCACAACCTGGTTTTGGCCGAGCGGCGCGGCGTTCAGGTCTTCTACCGCCTGGCCTATCCCCAAGTAGCCGACTTGCTGACCGTTGCACGCAGCCTGCTGCAGCAACTCCTGCACACCACCACGCAGCAACTGGCCGGCTTCGGCCCGCCGGCCGGCGAGTCCGCCCCAGCAGCAGGAGCCGCCACAGAATCGGCGCCCTTACGGTGAAAGCTGTCAAGGGAGCCGCTGCCCTGCTGCCCGGTGCCGCCGATTACGCCCAGCTGCCGCGTACGTGGAAAAACGACCTCATGGCCGGCATCACGGTCGGCATTGTTGCCCTGCCGCTGGCGCTGGCCTTCGGCGTTAGCTCGGGCGCGGGCGCCGCCTCCGGTCTGATCACCGCCGTCATCGCCGGCATCGTCGCCGCTGTTTTCGGCGGCTCCAACATCCAGGTGTCCGGTCCCACCGGAGCCATGGTCGTAGTGCTAGCACCGGTCATCGCCAGCTACGGAATCTCCTCGCTGGCCGTGGTGACCCTGATGGCGGGCCTCATAGTGCTCGTGGCCGGCGTGCTGAAGCTCGGCCGCGCGGTCAGCTTCATCCCCTGGCCGGTGATCGAGGGCTTTACGCTGGGTATCGCCGTCATCATTTTCCTGCAGCAAGTCCCGGCTGCCTTCGGGACCGAACCCGGCCCGAGCACGAACGCGGCAGTCTCCGCGGTCCAGGCACTGGGCACCGCAACCCTGGCCGGCATGTTCTGGCCCATCGTCCTCGTGCTGATCGTGGCTGCCATCATGCTGGGGGCACCCAAAATCCATCCCCAGCTGCCCGGTTCGATCATCGGCATCGTCGTCGCCACCCTGGTGGCCCAGCTGGCCGGGCTGGAGGTCACCCGGATCGGCGCCCTGCCCAGTGCCCTGCCGGCCCCGTCCGTGCCGTCCATCGATCCGGCCTTGGTCGCCGCGCTGGCCGGACCGGCCGTGACCATCGCGGCGCTGGCCGCCATCGAGTCATTGCTCTCCGCCCGGGTCGCCGCCTCCATCTCCGACACCGGGCCCTACGACGCGGACCGCGAACTAGTGGGGCAGGGCCTGGCCTCGCTGGCCTCCGGCTTCTTTGGCGGGATGCCGGCCACCGGCGCCATTGCACGGACCGCCGTCAATATCCGGGCCGGAGCACGCACCCGGGCCTCCGCCGTCGTGCATTCGCTGGTGTTGCTGGGCGTGGTCTATTTTGCCACCGGGCCGGTCTCGCAGATCCCGCTGGCAGCCCTGTCCGGCGTCCTGATGGTGACAGCCTTCCGGATGGTCTCCGCCAGCACCCTGCGCAGCGTGCTGGGTTCCACCCGGGCGGACAGCACGGTCTTCATCGTCACCGCGATCATTACCGTGTCCTTCGACCTGATCCAGGCCGTGGTCATCGGCATCGTCGTGGCGGCGTTCTTTGCCCTCCGGTCGCTGGTCAATTCCAGCGGGGTGCACCGGGAGGAAATCCCCGGTCCGGCGCAGGACGGTGATGAGCAGATCGCGGTATTCCGGCTGGACGGCGCCCTGTTCTTCGGTGTGGCGGACCGCGTCTTGGAGCGCGCTGGCGCCATCCGCAACGTCCAGGTGGTGATCATCCGGATGTCCCAGCTGCAGATCCTCGACGCCACCGGGGCGAAAGTCATTGCCGATCTGGTCACTGCCTTGGAGCGCCGGGGCATCACCGTGCTCATCAAGGGTATTCAGGACCGGCACCTGCAGTTGGCCCGCCGGGTGGGTGTCCTGGAGTCGCTGCGGCACCACAAGCATCTGTTCGGTGAATTGGACGCCGCGGTAGAGCATGCCCGCAGCCACGTCCGGCGCAACCGCGAGGCGCAACAGCCCTAGCCCAGCAGCCTCAGCCGCAGCGTGCTCAGTCACTGGCCGGGCGCGGGATCCGCCACCTTCCGGCCAGCGGCCGCGGCGCGGAAGGCGAACACGGTGGACGCGATCGTCAACGCCACCGCGATGATGCCGCACGGGTTGCACAGCGCGGTAGACATCCCCAGGGCGGACGGACCGGCCAGCAGCGACATGACGGAGGTGCCGTCTCCGGCTCCGCCGCCGAAGTCCGGAACGGTGAATCCAAAGGCGATCGCCGCCAGCCAGGCGAGGGCCGGTGCCACCACTGACCGCACCGGAAGCAGCACGCCCCGGCGCGCCGCCTCGGCCAGCTTGATGCCGGTCAGCAACAGCAGCACCAGCAGCGCGGGGCCCAGGCTGATGCCCAGCCACAGCACCATCTGGCCGCCGATCCCGAACAGCCACCGTCCCGCCACCACCCACAGCGGCACCAGCACCGCCATCGGAAGGGCCAGCCAGAGAACGAGGGAGGGAAGGAAGCGCTGACGCACCGCCGCGGTAGACGGGACCAAGGTACTGCTCATGCCCTCATGATAGGTCTGGCCGCTGGCTCAGGCCCCTTCGAGGGCCTGCTGCGTGGCCAACGTGACATAGCGCGCGGCGTGCGCCATCGCCTGCTCCTCGCCGCGGGCGGCCTCCACCAGGCTGGCGGCCGCATGCACGCCGTACTCGGCCAGCTTGTCCGGCGCCAGACTGATCTGACCAGCAACCACGACGGCGGGGATTCCCCGCGCGTGGGCGCGTCCGGCCACGCCCAGCGGCACCTTGCCGAACTCCGATTGCCGGTCCAGCGAGCCCTCGCCGGTCAGCACCAGGTCGGCATCGGCCAGTGCCGCGTCCAGCCCCACGAGGTCTGCGACAACATCGAAGCCCCGCTCCATGCGGACATCGGCCAGCGCCATGAATCCGGACGGAAAGCCGCCCGCCGCTCCGGCACCTTCTACGTTCACGTCGCGGCCTGTAGCCTGCATCAGCAGCTGCGACCAGCGCTGCAGCGCTTCGTCCAGCAGCCGGCGCGAGACCGCATCGGCCCCCTTCTGTTCACCGAAGACGTGCGCGGCGCCGTCCGGGCCGTGCAGGGGATTGACCACATCGGCCGCAATCCGGATGACGGTCTCCGCCAACCGCGGGTCCAAGCCGGCGGCATCCAGGAGCTCGGCCGTTGCCAAGGCGGCACCGCCGAGCAGCACTTCGGCGCCGCCGTCGTTGTAAATGCTCAGGCCGAGGGCGCGCAGGGCGCCGGAGCCGCCGTCGGTCATGGCGGAGCCGCCGACGCCCAGCACGATTTCGGTGGCGCCGGCGTTCAGGGCCGCCTCGATCAACTGGCCGCTGCCGTAAGAATGGGCCGCCAGTGCCGACTGCACACTCGGTTCGGTGAGCAGCAGTCCGGAAGCCCGCGCGGTCTCGATCACCGCGATTTTATGATCCGGCCGTTCAAACATCGCCCAGGACGCGGTCACTTCCCGGTCCAAGGGCCCGACTACGCGGTCGGTGTGCTCAATCGCGCCCGCGGCCAGAGCGGCCTCCAAGGTGCCTTCGCCGCCGTCGGCCAGGGGAAGCAACTGCACGTGGGCATCCGGATAGACGCGCAGCACGCCGTCGGCCATTGCGCTGGCAGCCTCGGCCGCAGAGAGCGTTCCCTTGAACTTGTCCGGTGCAATCAAGACCTTCATGTTGTCTCCCTCTGCGGCCAGTTGCCGCGTTCGGCCATGACGTCGGCCAGGATGTCGGCACGGTCGGAGATCAATCCGTCCACGCCGAGTGCCAACAGCCGCTGCATTTCGGCGCGCTCGTTGATGGTCCACACATGCACCTGGAGGCCGGCGCGGTGGCACCGCCGCACGAATCCTTCCGTAAGGACCGTGAACCGGCCGTACTTCACCGGCACCTGCACGGCATGCACCCGAAGCAGCCGGGCCAGCGGTTTGGCCAGCCCCACGAAGCCCAGCAGATAAATTCCTGCGGTGGCATACACGCCGGCCGAGCCCGCGACCGGCTGGCGAAGCCCTCGGAGCACACGGAAGCGCCGGCGGTCCGAAAATGACGCTACCAGTACGCGGTCATGCGCCCCATAGGCCTCGATCAGCCGGGCCAGCTCGTCCGCCGCGGCCATGTCCTTCACATCCACGTTGAGGCATACATCCGGCCATGCGGCCAGCAGCTCCTCGAAGGTGGGAATCGGCTCCCCGGAGATCCGCAACTGCGCCAACTGTCCGGCCGTGTGCGCGGTGAGTTCGCCACGCCCGTCGGTGGTGCGTTCCAGCGTTGGATCGTGGAACGCCATCAGGACGCCGTCGCGGGTGGTCCTGACGTCGGTTTCCAGGTAGCGGAAGCCCAATTCGACGGCGGCGCGGAAGGCGGCCATCGAGTTTTCCTGCCCCGCCAAGGAAAAGCCACGGTGGGACATTGCCAGCGGCCGGTTCTGCCCGGACCGGGGAAACGTAGGATTGAAGTACGGGCTGGCGCTGCTCACATCCGGTACTCTACCGGCCCGCCCGCCGTTGCCGACCAGGAGGAACCCATGCGCATTGCCCTTGTGCAGGCCGCCGGGCTGCACGGCGACGGTGCTGCGCTGCGCAGCCGGCGTTGGCTGGAACAGGCTGCCGGCCGGAGCGCCCAACTGCTGGTGCTCCCCTCGGGTTTCGCACCGGGCTTCCGCCGCGAGTTGGGCGTGCTTGCCGCGCGCCACGGTGTGGCGGTGGCCGCCGGCAGCGGCACCGAACTCTGGCTGCTGGACGCCGCCGGCGAGCTCCAGGCCTGCACGGCCTCCGCCGCTGTGGTGCCGCTGAACGGGCGCCTGATGTGCTTGGCGACCGAGGACGACGCCGGTGCGGCCGCCTGGGGCGCCGACCGCTCGCGCCGCCGGCTGGTTTCCGACGAGGGCGCCCAACTGCTGCTGGTGCCCGGTGGAAGCGCAGGGTGTGACGGCTGGTTCCGTGCACTGGCCCGGCGCGGCGGACCGGCGCCGGCGGTGGCGTGGAACGGCCCGGGCCACAGCTTCATTGCCGCGCCGGGCACCGGCATTTCCGCCGAGGCCGGCCCGTTTGAAGAGTTGATTTGCGCGGACGTGGACCTGCCCGCGAGGCAACGGACCGTGGGCCCCAGCTGGTTTGCCCGACGGTATCTTTCCGAAGGCCCGGACGCCGGCCTGCAGGCGGCGGTTGGAGCCGGCCTCGGCTCCTGAGCCAAGGAATCAGGCGGTGGCCACCGGTCCCTGCGGTGTCTGCGGACGGCCCGCCAACCGGTCCTCGATCACTTGGGCAACGCCGTCGTCATGAAAAGCCGGAGCACGGAACGGAGCCGCTTCGAGAGCCCGCCGATGTCCGGAGGCCATGGCGTACCCCGCCCCGGCCCACTGCAGCATCTCGATGTCGTTCGGCATGTCGCCGAAGGCCACCACGTCCAGGGCGTCGATACCCAGCGACCCCGCGTACTCGGCCAGGGTGACCGCCTTGTTGACTCCCGGCCGGGCCATTTCCAGCAGCGGGTTGCCCGGCGCCGAATGCGTAACGGCCGCGAGATGGCCCACCGCCGGGCCAACTTCCGCCAGGAAATCGTCCGGGTCCAGGTCGGTGCCGCGGGCCAATAGCTTCACCACCGCATCGGAGCGGCGCAGGCTCTCCGGCAGCAGCTTGGGCACGATGCCGTCCAGCAGCTCCACCGTGCCTGGCTGGAGAAAGCCCGGTTCCAGTTGAAAGCCCTCGGTGGTTTCCGCCGCGAAAGTCGCCGACGGGTGCAGGCGCAGGATGATGCGGCGCACGTCGAGGATGTTCTGGTACGGCAGCGCCTGTGCCGAGAGAACCTGGCCGGACTCCAGGTCATAGACCACGGCGCCGTTGGAGCAGATCACCCGGCCGCGGTGGCCGATCTGCTCGGCCAGCGGGGTGAGCCAGCGCGGCGGACGGCCGGTCACAAAGACAATTTCGACGCCGGCGGCCGCGGCGCCGCGGAAGGCACGGACGGTGCGGAGGCTGATTTTCCCGTCCCGGCCGATGATGGTTCCGTCCAGGTCGCTGGCGATAAGGCGCATTGCACCAGTCTAGGGACGAAGCGGCCGCCGGACGCCGGGCTAGCCGAACTCGTCCCGATGCGGCGGGTTGGCCCCTGCCCTGGATACCGTGATGGCTGCGGATCGGGCGGCGTGGACCATCAGGTCTTCCAGCGTGGAGGTGGCCATGTCCCGCAGCCTCTCCCGCCGCGCGGAGCCGGAAAACCCTGCCGCCAGCAGGGCATCGAGCAGCCCGGACATATAGGCGTCGCCGGCTCCCACGCTGTCTACCACGGGCACCGCCGGAGCGGCGACCTGAGCCGATCCGGCGCGGACCACTCCCCAGCTGCCCTTGGCCCCATGCGTGACTACCACTACGGCCGGCCCTTGCTTTAGCCAGTCCCGTGCCGTCTCTTCTACGGTGCGGTCCGGGTACAGCCACTCCAGGTCTTCGTTGGAGGCCTTGACCACGTCCGCCAGCACCATGAACTTTTCGGCCTGGCGGCGGGCAAAGTCCCGGTCGGTGATCAGCGTGGGCCGGCAGTTCGGGTCGTAGCTGACCAGGGCCCTGGGGTGCGCCCGCTGCACGGTCCGGAACACCTTGTGCGCACCGGGCTCCAGCATGGTGGCGATGGAGCCGGTGTGCAGCCAGACCGTCTCATCGAGGAGGCGGGGCCGGACCTGCTCGAGCTCCGGCAGTTCCCAGAGCAGGTCAAACGAGTAGCGCGCGGCACCGGTGGGATCCAGGCTGGCGGTGGCGGTGCTGGTGGGCGAGGCATCCGGGTCCAGCGGCACCAGCACGGAGTTGCGGCGCAGATGGCCGTGGACCAGGTCCCCGTACTGGTCCCTGCCGTACCGGCCGACGAACTGGACGGAATGGCCCAGCCTCGCCAGCCCCACCGCCACGTTCATCGGGCTTCCGCCGACATGCGCACGGGGCGGCCTGGTGTCGGACCGGACCACGTCCACCAGCGCCTCGCCTATGACCGTGAGCACACTGCCAAGGTAGCAGAGCAGCGCCGGTTGCGGCAGCGGCGTCAGCCCAGCAGCTCCAGCGCCTGCCGGATTCGGGCAAAGGCCGTCGAGGCAGGATCGATCAGGTCGAAGTGGTCCCCGGGAACGATGATCAGTTCGGCCTCGCCGCCGGCCGCTTGGGCGGCGACAACATAGCGCTCCGACAGCTCCCGCGGCACGTCCGCATCCTGCTCCGCGTGGAAGGCATAGACCGGCACCGGCAGCGGCAGGTTCCGGAGCGGGTCTGCCAGCCGGTAGGGATCGGATCCATCCGGGCCGGCGCCCTCCGGTCCGGTGTCTTCCCCGCCAAGCCCTTGTGCGGGGCCCGCCGCAGCCCTTCCCCGGTGGCGGCCCAGCAGGTTCTCCACCGCGCCGCCGCTCAGGCCCAACTCATGCGCACGCGCCAGGTCCAGCACACCGGACTGGCTGAGCACGGCATCAAACTGCACGCGCGGAGCCACCCCGGGCATGCGCAGTCCAAGGGTTCCCGCCGGCAGCCGGCCCCGCCCGGCGGCCCACACCGCCAGCTGCCCGCCCGCCGAATGGCCCAACCCCACCACGTGGTCGGCGGCGAATCCCAGCCGTTGCGCAATGATGGCGAGGTGGTCGATGCCGGAGGCAACGTCGTCGAACGTTTCCGGCCAGCCGCCGCCGTTGCCCGCCCGGCGATACTCGACGTTCCAACAGATCCAGCCGCGCCCGGCCAGGTCCGCCGCCAACGGCCGTGCCAACTCGGCCCCGTACGCGGCGCGCCAATAACCGCCGTGAATGAGCACGACGACGGCCGCGTACCGGCGCCGCGCAGGCAGGTAGAGCTCGGCGTACTGACTGGGATCCGGGCCGTAGCTGTGCCGCGTGCAGTCCATCCCTGCACTCTAGTGCGAGCTCGGCTAGGGCACCCCGTTGGAAATGCTGTCGGCGGCCTCGTCCGAGCCGTCCGCGGCAGCCTCGCCGGGTGCACCGGCCACAGTGGTCCCCCGGTGGTGCAGCTTCCACGGCGCCGGAACCAGGCGTCCATTGGTCGGCGTACGCCCCTCCAATCGGTCGATCAGCAGGTCCACCACGGTGCCCACCAGTGGATCCGGGCCAACCGAACTCAACGGCGGATCGGAATGGTGACCCAGGTCAGAGGTCTCTACCCCGATGATTTCCACGTCCTCCGGGATCCGGAGGTCGGCCGCGGTAACGGAACCGGAGACGCACAGTGCCTCCAGATCCGCGGTGGTGAAGAACGCCGTGGGCGGATCGGCCAGCTTCAGGAGCTCGCCTGTCACCTCGTACGACTCACGCCACGATCCGTGCGTTGCCCGGACCAGGTTCTCGTCCAGTTCGACGCCGAGGTCGGCCATGGCCTGCCGGAACAGCCCCAGCCGGGTACCCCGGGGACCCGGGGCCGGCCCGCCGCGGTGCAGCACCGCGATGCGGCTATGCCTGGCGGCCAAGTACGCGGCCGCCTGCGCGATGCCCGCTTCGGCGTCAACGGAGACCACATCGAAGCCGTCCGGCTGCTGGAACTGCGACACCACCACTTGCGCCACGCCGCGGTCCGCGAGGTCGCGCAGGGTGTGGTCTTCCTCCGGCGTTTCGGTGCTGAAGCCCAAAATGGCGCCGTCCGCGCCGCCGGAGAGCATGAAGTTCCGCCAGGCCTCCTGGCCCAGCAGGACCACCACCCGGTAGCCGTGTTCCGGCAGCACTCGGTTGGCCACCTCTGCCAACTGCCGGTCCCAGGCCGAATCCAGGTTTTCCACCACGACGGCGACCGTGTCCGTCCGGCCGCGCCGCATGCCGCGTGCCGCATGGTTTGGCACGTAGCCCAGCGACTTGGCGGCCTCCACCACCCTGGCTTTGGTCGGCTCGCTGATCCGGGTTGAACCCCCATGCCGCCCTGACAAAACATAAGACACCGTTGCCAGCGAGACTCCTGCCCGCTCGGCGACGTCGCGAATAGTCGGCTTAAATGAACTCCCCATGAGGTTCTGCCTTCTTCCCCAAGAAACATCCCCCGGAAACTTCCCCCTGAAGTTCCTCTGGGTAAAGACTAACGATTCATCCGCAGAATGATAGGGGTTCGGTGCAAAAACTTTTAAGCTTCCGGGGCCGTCCGGTCAGGGCTGGAGTTGCGGGATTTCGACGACGACGTCCGACGGTTTCTTATCCGGCCGAAAGCCACGCCAGACCGGATGCCGCAGCTTCCCGGCCTCGGTACGTTCACTGAACTGCACCTCGCCGACCAGCGCGGGCCGGACCCAATGCGCATCCGAGGCATCCGCCGCCGGCACGCCCTCCAGGGGCGGGGTCTTGCGGGACATCTTCTTCAGCCGGGATCCAATCTCGGCCAGTTCCCGCTCGGTCAGGCCGGAACCGACGCGGCCAAGGTAGCTCAATTCCACGCCGTCGGGCACGGCCACCAGCAAGGAGCCGACTTTGCGCGCGCGGGAACCCTTACCCGGCCGCCAGCCCACAATGACCACTTCCTGGGTCAGCAGGTGCTTGATCTTGATCCAACTCCTTGTCCGTAGGCCCGGCGCGTAGGTGCTGTCCGTCCGCTTGGCAATAATCCCTTCCAGACCGACCTCCCGGCTGGCTGCAACGGCTTCTTCCACGGCGGCGTCCAGTTCCGGCGGAACCTGGATGTGTCCGTCCTCGGGCGCTTCCACCGCTTCCTTGAGGATTTCGCGCCGTTGGGAGTATTCCAGCCCAAGCGTTGCCGTTCCGTCCAATTCCAGCAAATCAAAGAGGAAATACTCCACCGGATACTTTTTCGCGGCCCGCTCAATATCGGCCGTCTTCACCAGATTCATCCGGTTCTGGAGTCTGCCGAAGTCCGGCCGCCCCTTGGCGTCGAGCGCGACGATTTCGCCATCCAGCACCGCAGTCTGGGCCAGTACGTGATCCGGCAGGTCCGAGAGCTCCGGATAGGTCTTGGTCATGTCCTGGCCGTTGCGGCTGATCAATCGCACGTCGCCCTCCGCCACGACGGCGACGGCGCGGATCCCGTCCCACTTCATCTCATACGCCCAGCCGTCGTCCTCGTCGATGGAGGCCTCCGTACCCTGGACCGCCAGCATGGGTTTGACCGGCTGCGGCATCCCAGCATTCCCCGGCGCAGGTTCGGCGCCGGCCGGCGTCGCCGTCCCACTGGCGACTCTCTGGTCGTCCTTGTCCTTGTCCTTGTCCTTGTCCTTGTCCTTCGACGGTGCGTCCTGCACCGTCCCGGCGTCAGGACGAGACTGGTCCTTCATCAGGTGCATCAGCCAGTTGCTCTTGCCGTCCTCGCCGCCGGTGTGGATCAAGGCGTACCGGCGCGCACCCGCGGGACCGCCGTCGTGAGCGAGGCCCCCGTCCGGGCGGCCGTGCAGCACCACAATGACTTCCTTGCCATCCCGCCACTTCTCCACTTCATAGCTGCCGCTGTCCCAAATGGTCATCACCCCCGCGCCGTACTCCCCTGTGGGGATGGTGCCTTCGAAGGTGGCGTATTCCATCGGGTGGTCCTCTGTCTGGACGGCCAGATGGTTTTTGCCCGCCGTAACCGGAGGTCCCTTGGGCACGGCCCAGGACGCCAGCACCCCGTTATGCTCCAGCCGCACGTCGTAGTGCAGGCGGCGCGCGTGGTGCTCCTGGATCACGAAGACCGGTTGGTCCGCATCCCGCGGGGCGATGGCCGCCGGCACCGGTTCGGGTGTCCGGTCCGGATCGCGCATGGAACGGTAGACGCTGAGCCGGTCGGCCGCCGGCGCCGCGGCCAGCGACTCCTCGTCGGCGCTGCCGCCGGCCATGCCGGAGAGCGGGTCGCCGATCTGTTTGACCCGCTCCAGCACTTGCCGGAAGTCCAGATGGGTGAGGTCCGGGTCCTGCAGCTCCTGCCAGGTCCTGGGCACCGCCACGGTGGGATGCGGCCGGCCGCGCAGCGAGTACGGGGCAATGGTGGTCTTGGCCCAGTTGTTCTGGCTCCAGTCCACCAGCACCTTGCCCTGGCGCAGCGACTTCTTCATGTCGCTGACCACCAGGTCCGGATGGTCGGCCTCCAGCAGGCGGGCCAGTTCGTGGGCCACCTGGCTGACTTCGTCTGACGTCTGCTTGCCGTCCAGCCCGGCGTAGAGATGGATCCCTTTGGACCCGGATGTGACAGGCCTCGGGTCAAGACCCATCCCCTCCAAAATGTCCTTGATCAGGAACGCCACCTCGACGCACTCCGGCAGCCCGGCGCCCTCGCCCGGATCCAAGTCCAGCACCATCCGGTCCGGGTTGTTGATTTTGCCGCGCGGGCCGAACTTCCATTGCGGAACGTGGATTTCCAGGGCGGCAATCTGGGCCAGCCAGGTCAGGGTGGCCCGGTCATTGGCCAGCGGGTAGACGTTGGTATTGCTCTTGTGTTCAATCGCGTGACGCTTGACCCAGTCGGGCGCCGACTTGTCCAGGTTCTTCTGGAAAAACACCTGGCCCGGTTCGGCCGCGGTGCCCACGCCGTGGACCCATCGCTTGCGGGTGACCGGCCGGTCGGCCGCATGCGGAATCAGGTACTCGGCAATCTCGGAGTAATAGGCAATGACCTCCGCCTTGGTGGTGCCGGTCTCCGGATACAGCACCTTGTCCAGGTTGGTGAGCCTGAGCCGGTGTCCGTCAACGGTGACGGTCTCCTGCTGGCTGGATTTCCGGGTCGCCATACCGCCAGTCTGTCCGCCGCCTGCCCGATTGGCTAGTGGCTTGCCTCTGGCTTTGTATTGCCCGCGGGTGTTCACTAGTGCCATGAGAGCCATCTGGAAGGGAGCCGTGGCCTTCGGGCTGGTCAACGTGCCGGTCAAGCTGTACAGCGCCACCGAAGACCACGATGTGAGCCTGCACCAGGTCCATGACAAGGACGGCGGCCGCATCCGGTACCAGCGCCGCTGCGAGGTCTGCGGCAAGACGGTCGACTACCAGAACATCGACAAAGCGTACGACGACGGCGAGCACACGGTGGTGATCACCGACGAGGATTTCAAGTCGCTGCCGGTAGAAAAGAGCCGCGAAATCGAAGTAGTCGAGTTCGTGCCGAGCGAGCAGATCGATCCGATCATGTTCGACCGCAGCTACTACCTGGAGCCGGATTCGAAGTCCTCCAAGGCCTACGTGCTGTTGCGCAAGACGCTCGAGGAAACTGACCGCACGGCCATCGTGCAGTTCGCGCTGCGGCAGAAAACCCGGCTGGCCGCGCTGCGCGTCCGCGGCAAGGTCCTGATGCTCCAGACCCTGCTCTGGGAGGACGAAGTGCGGGAGGCCAGTTTCCCGTCCTTGGAAGAGACGGTACGGATCTCCGCCAAAGAAAAGGAAATGTCGGCGGCGCTGGTGGATTCGTTTTCCTCGGACTTCACGCCCGCCGACTACACCGACGAGTACCAGGAACAACTCCGCACCCTCATCGAGGCGAAGCTGGAGCAGGGCGAGGCCCTGGACACGGAGAAGACCTTCGGCGTGGAGGAAGAGGAAGAAGGCGGCAAGGTCCTGGACCTGATGGAGGCGCTGCGCCGGAGCGTGGAGAAGAACCGCGAAGCCAAGTCCACCTCCAGCTCCCCCGCCAAGAAAAAGTCCGGATCCAAGTCCTCCAAGGCGTCAAAGGGCGCCTAAGCGTTTAGCCCCCAAGCACGACGGCGCAGCGTAGCACCGGGCGCTTCAACCCGCCCTTCACCCAGCTACCAAGGGCGGTGAAGGGCTCCGGTCTGCAGGCCGGGCTGATCCCGACCACCGGGGCGCGGATCGTGTCATTGCCGGTAGTGTTCCACCTCGTCCACCGGACGGGTTTCCGCTTCGCCGGGATCCTCGCCGGCCTTGCGCTTGGCCCGGCGCTGGCGCAGCAGGTCCCAGCACTGGTCCAACTGTTCCTCCAGACGGCGGAGTTCGGCGGCGCGGGCGGAGGCCTTGTCGGACTCGTCCGGCATGGAGTCCCTCAGTTGCTGTTCCTTCTCGACCAGCGCGTTGATGTACTTGTGGATGTCCTGGTCCATGGCACGTCCCTCCTGGCGGTAGTCACCTCAGGCTACGTCGCACGCTGCCCGCGGGCTAGGGTCCTCATCGATGGACTGGATGCGGGCTCTCAACGGCAGCCCGGCGTCCTGCCAAGCGCCGCATCTTATGCTTGTGGGATGGAGAATTCCCAGCCCGGGGCCGCGCAGGGCCAGGCCATGGACCACCGCCGGCTTGCCGTGGCATTGATCGACATCTCGTCCGACGTGCGCCGGAAATCGCATGAAAATGCGGGGATCCCGCTGCTGCCGAACGGCATGGTGGACATCATGCGAGTGATCGAATCCCAGCCCGGTATCACCGTCGCAGAAGTCGCCGCCCGGCTGGACCGGCAATTCAGCAACGTCAGCACACAGCTCCGCGAGCTGGTTGCCCGCGGCCTGGTGACCCGCATCCGCGACGCGGCAGACAAGCGCTACGTCACACTGCACCCCACCGTGGAATCGCAGCGCATCAGGACTCTCTTGGAAACGGCATGGGCAGAGGCACTCGGTGCTGCGGCCGCGAAGCTCCACCCCCAGGAGCAGGAGCAGCTCGCGGCCAGCCTTCCGGCCCTGCAGCGCTTGGCCGCCCTGATCGGGCAACCTAGCTGAGGGCGTTCGGTTCCGCACTCTCTTTTCCGATATACTTATACTTTTGTAAGTAATAGATAGGCGAAAGCCGCCGCCCCTTTAAGCAACCAGAAAGGTGTCCATGAAAGACGTCCTAGAGGAGAAAGTTCCACCCGGAGAGGTGGAGGCGGCAAGGGCCCTGGAGCCCGAGAGGGTCTCACCCAAGCGCGTCGCCGCCGTGATCGCCGCGCTGGTGCTGTCAGCGCTGATCATGATCCTCAACGAGACCGTGCTGACCGTCGCCCTGCCTAACCTGATGGCCGATCTCGGCATCCAGGCCACCACCGCGCAGTGGCTGACCACAGGCTTCATGCTCACCATGGCGGTGGTCATTCCGACCACCGGCTTTATGCTTCAGCGCTTCACCACCAAGAGCCTCTTCGTCACCGCGATGCTGCTGTTCATCGTGGGCACGGCGCTGGCCACCATTGCGCCAATCTTCGCGGTCCTGCTGATCGCCCGTATCGTCCAGGCCGGCGGCACCGCGATCATCTTGCCGCTGCTGATGACCACCACGCTGACATCTGTTCCGGTCCAGCACCGAGGCACGATGATGGGCCTCAACTCCGTGGTGATTTCCGTGGCTCCGGCCATCGGCCCCACCCTGTCCGGCGCCGTCATCGACTCCTTGAACTGGCGGTGGGTGTTCGGGCTGATGATCCCGGTTGCCTTCATCGTGTTCCTCTTCGGCGTCTTCGCGATCAAGACCGGCAAGGAGACCCGCAAGGCTCCGCTGGATGTCCTCTCGGTCGTCCTGTCCGCCTTCGCCTTCGGCGGCATCGTGTATGCGCTCTCCTCCATTGCCGACCTACTGGAAGGAGCCTGGGCGCCGCTCGTCGCCCTCGTTGTCGGCGTTATCTCCCTGGTGCTGTTCGTCAACCGCCAGCGCGCCCGGCGCAGGACCGAGTCGGATCTGCTGGATTTGCGTCCGTTCAAGGTGCACAACTTCCGCATCTCCGTGGTCATTGTCATGATCGCCATGGCGACCATGCTGGGCACCGTCATGGTCATGCCCATCTTCATGCAGAACGGCATGGGGCTGAGCACCCTGACCATCGGTTTGGCCCTGCTCCCGGGCGGGTTGATCCAGGGTCCACCTTGACACCCCGGTCGCCCTGATCGTGGCCTTCCACACGGTGTTCTGCATCGGCATGGCCATGCTAATGACGCCGCTGATGACTGTCGCGCTGGGAGCCCTGCCGCGAGAGCAGTACGGCCACGGCAGCGCCATCATGAACACGCTGCAGCAGTTGGCCGGCGCCGCCGGCACCGCCGTGCTGATCGCGGCCATGACCATCGGCACCACCATGGCGGCCTCGAGCGGCATCGCGGACAACGTCGCCCTGGTCGACGGCGTTCGCGTCGCCTTTACGGTCGGCGGCATCCTGGGCCTCGTTGCCATCGCCTGTGCCCCTTTCGTCCGCCGGCTGCAGCCGGAGGCAGAGCACTAAGCATTCGCTGGTCCTCCCCGGCGCGACACAAGGAAGCCGGTCATCCCTCAGGGGGATGGCCGGCTTCCTTATTACTGCGGGGAGGGGCCGCGGAGGGACTAGGCTGCGGCGTCCACTGCTTCCGCCTCCTGATCGGTCCCGCGGACACCGTGCAGGCCGAAGAAGCTAAGCAAGGCCGCGGCCAGGGCTGCGATCGAAACCACCAGGAAGGCGTGGGTGAATCCGCTGCCCAGGGCCTCAAGCGCGAACTGGCTGGCGCCCGATCCGGGAACACCCTCAGGGATGCTATTGAGGGCGATGGGACCGCCGGCTTCGGCAATGCCCATCGCCGGGCCCAGCTGGTCCGGCGCCAGACCGGACGTCTGCAGCGAGCCCATCAATTGGCCGCCCGCGGCGGACAGGGCGATGGCACCGACCAGCACGGGGCCCAGGGCGAAGCCGAGGTCGCGCAGCAGGTTGGTGGTGGCGCTGGCCATGCCGGTCAGTTCCCGCGGCACCGAGTTCACGGCAACGGCAGTCATCGGGCTCAGTGTGAAGGCAAAGCCCAGCCCGACCAGCAGGGACGGCAGGATAAAGGTGGTCACGTCGCGGTTGGTCACGTCTGCGCTGGAGTTGATGAAGGCGCCCGCGCTCATGGCGAGGAATCCGAACGTCATCAGCCAGCGGGAGGAGACCCGCGCCTGGAGCCGGGACAGCAGCGGAATCAAGACGAACGCCGGGCCCTGCAGCAGCAGGAACAGCAGCCCGAGGTACAGCGGGTTCTGGTGCTGCACCGGGCCCAGCCACATGCTCGTGGAGAAGCAGGCGCCCAGGAAGGCAAACATGCCGACCACGGCAACGATCGAAGCGATGGTGAACTGGCGATTCAGGAACAGCTTCAGTTCCAGCAGCGGCGATTCCACCCGTAGTTCGATGACCACGAAGACTGCCAGCAGGACGGCACCGGCGACCAGGGCGGTCAGCACGTGGGAAGCGGTCCAGCCGTCTTCGGGACCCTGCACCAGGCCGAACAGAATCAGGATCAGGCCCAGCGCAAAGGTGATCTGTCCCCAAATGTCCAGCCGGCGCTCCCGGGCCACCTTGGCCTCGGCAGCACGCAGCGCGGTCAGCAGCAGGGCGGCAAGGCCGGTGAGCACCACGACGGCATACGCACCGCGCCACCATCCGACGCCGGCGAACATTCCGCCGAGCAGGGGCGAAAGGGCCGAACCGGCGGACAGGAAGCCCGCCCAGATCGCGATGCCCCGCACCCGCTCCTGCATAGTCCGGGCAACCGACGCGACCAGTGCAAGTGACGCGGGGAAGATGGCGCCCGCGCCGAGACCATTGATGGCCGAGCCGATCCACATGGCCTGCACGGTCGGCGAAATTGCGCAGACCAGCGAACCGATCATGACCAGTACCGCACCGCCGAGGACCAGCTTGCGGTGGCCGTATTTGTCGCCCAGCACGCCGAACGTCAGCTCAAAGACCACCACCGGGATCATGAAGGCGGCCGTGATCCAGGTCAGCTGGGAGCCAAACGTGTTAAAGGTCAACTGGAACTCGCCGTTCAGGGCGCCGGGCAGTGCGTTGGCAATCTGCGCCACCATGACCGCCAGCGAGGCGGCGGCCAGAGTGCCCTTGGTGCGGGCCGGCGTGGTGTCCACCGTCGGCGCATGCGGCGGTGGATATGACTGCGGTGACGAAGCGGTCGCCTGGCCCTGGCTCATATGGAACTCCTTGAGGATGCGGAACGGGTATCACCTAGCGTGCCGGTGGTCTGAAGCTTCTTTGCGACGGGCCCACCCAGTGTGACTTGGCGCATTAGACGCTGTGATGGCGACAACACTAGTGACTCAGACAACATAGTGTCAAGTGAACGTGCGTAGCGTCGTTTTACCGCGTCAGGGTTGCGGAGGCGCGTCGTTCCGGGTGCGGCAGGCGTTTCAGCGGAGCCGCTTTCCGCGCCGCAATCGCCGCGCTGTCAGGAGCCGGCACCGCCAACGACTATCCTGTGACCCATGGCAACACTCCGCGAAGTCCAGAAACAGCAGACCAGGCAACTCCTCTTGGATACCGGTCTGGAACTCTTCGAGTCCAAGGGCTATGCGGCCACGACCATCGATGACATCGCGGCTGGTGCCGGCACCACCAGGACCACCTTCTACCTGCACTTCGCGTCGAAGGCACAATTGATGGGCGAGGTGGTCAAGACCGTGGACGCCATCCTCACCAGCGTGGATGACCCGTCCCTGTCAACCGTGGTGGAACTGGGCAAGCGTGACTTGGTCCGGACTTGGCTCAACCGCAAATTCGAACAGTGGGAGGCGACCCGCCCGTACCTCCACGCGGTCTACCAGGCGGCCCCGATGGAACCGGAAGTGGCCAAGACGTTGGAGGATTGGCTCCGCGACGTAGCCGCGGACATGACCGCCGGCCTGGACCGCGCCGACCGGTTTGATCCGGCCAGCCGGCGCATCCGGTGCGTGCTCGCCTTCGGTCAACTTGAGTACCTGTCACAGCGGTGGATCAGGTCCGGCTGGTTCGTGGACCGCGAAACCTGCTTGGAGACACTGACGGATTCCTGGTGCCACCTGCTTTCGCAGGACTAGACCGACAGGACAGAGCGGGCAGGACTAGACCGACAGGACTGAGGGGGCAGGCTAGCGTTCACGGGCCCCCGCCAACAGCTCAGCTATGGCGCCGCGTCCCAACACCGGCTGGCGGTACTCGTCACTGAGGATCTGCAGCATGGAGCCGGCATATTCTTCGTTCGTCGACGCAATGACGTCCTTGGCAAAGACCACACGGAAGTTGTGGGCGAACGCATCGGCCGCCGTCTGGGCCACGCAGTTGTGGGTGGCAACGCCCGCTAGCACCAGCCGTTCCACCCCGCCGCGGCGCAGCCGCTCGGCCAGATCGGTGCCGAAAAATGCGCTGTCACGGGTCTTGACGAGGCTTTCCAGCCCTTCCGTCTGCAGCCCGGACAGGAAGGCGGCCTGCTCGGTGCCCTCGAAGATGAAACCCTGGTCGTCGTCGAGCATGCTCAGCGTCCAGGTGGAGCGGTCCCGCCGGTGTTCGGTGCGTACCATCAGCACCGGTACTTGCGCCGCAGTCGCGGTCCTGGTCAGCAAATTCGCTGCCTCCACGACGCTTTGCTGCCGGCTGGCCAAGGCAGGGTCCTCGAAGTACGCGTTCTGCAAATCGATCATCAGCACCGCAGTTTTCATGCCCTCCGCCTTCCGCCGGCCGTCATTGCCTCCATCCTGTCAGGTGTCCTGTGCACTTTGGGCCTTGACGCGCCCGCGGGCACAGGGTGTGGTGTGTAGTACAGCCCGAAAGGATTATCGATGCATTGGACGGGAGCGCCTTGGGTTCGCGCCAACGCAGCGGTACGCTGGTCCGGATGCCTGAGCTGAAACACCGCGCGGCCGCCCTAGGGGCCGCCGCCCTCATATCCTTGTCCTTGACCGCCTGCGGTTCCGATTACCCACTGGGTCCGGCGCAAGAATCCGCCGCGGAGCAGGGCTCCTCGCTGTCCGGCACACTGACGGGCGCGGGGGCATCGTCGCAGAATGCCGCCATGGACGCATGGGTGGCCGGCTTCGGCCTGCTGCATGCCGACGCGCAGGTTCAGTACTCGCCCGACGGCTCCGGTGCCGGCCGCACCGCTTTCCTGGCCGGCGCCGTCGATTTCGCTGGCTCTGACGCTTATCTCGATGACGAGGAAGTCGAACGGTCGCGGAAGATCTGCGGCCCGGAGGGCGCGTTCGACGTCCCGGCGTATATTTCACCGATCGCCGTGGCGTTCAACCTCCCGGGCATCACCGAGTTGAATCTGGACGCCGAGACCATCGCAAAAATCTTCCAGGGAGAGATCAAGTCCTGGAACGACCCGGCCATTGCACAGCACAACCCGGGCGTTGAGCTGCCCGATCTGCCGGTCACTCCAGTGAACCGCTCCGAGGACTCCGGAACCACGGAGACCTTCACCGAGTATCTCCATGCCGTCGTGCCCGATACCTGGACGGCAGAGCCGAGCGACACGTGGCCGGCAGGATTCGCCGGCGAGAACGCCCAGGGGACCACCGGCGTCGTCAGCATGGTGGCCGGAACCAAGGGCGCCGTAACGTACGCCGACGATTCCGCCGTTGGAGCCCCGCTGGGCAAGGCCAGCCTCAAAGTCGGCGATGGCTTTGTGCCGGTCAGCGCCGAAGCAGCCGCCACGGCCTTGGACCAGGCCAAGCAGGTCGAGGGCAGGCCGGCGCACGATCTGGCCCTGGAATTGGATCGGGCGACCACCGCGGCCGGGGCCTATCCGCTGATGTTGGTGTCCTACCACATCTACTGCACCACGTATGAGGACCAGAGCAAGGTGGACCTGATCAAGGCCTTCGGGCACTACGTCCTGAGCCCCGAAGGCCAGGCGGATGCCGCGAAATCCGCCAAGAGTGCGCCGCTGTCCGAGGAACTGGCGCAGCGGGCCGCGGACTCCATCGACCGGATCAGCGCGCGTTCCTGACCACGGCAGCCGGTCTCGGGCGTGAGGACGGAAGCAGCTAACTGCCTGAACCGGGGCTCTCTTCCGTAGTCCGCGGTTCGCGCAGCGCCGGGTCGTCCAGCATCGGATCGTCGGCCCACTCGCTCGGTTCGTCGTGGCCTTCCCGAACCTGGCCCTGTTTCCTGCCGCGCAGTCTCCGGCGCTCCGCCTCGCTCAGGTCGGGATCGCGGCTGTAGGCGTAGGTGTCCTCGTTGCGGGGGATGTCCGGCTGCGAGGATTGCTTTGGCGGGAATCCGCCCGCAAAGGTCCCGCCGTAGAAGTTCTTGTCGCCCAGGTCATGGGTTTCGGATCCGCCGGACTCCACAAATTCCTTGAAGCGCCAGAGCTCGTTGCGCACTTCCCTATGGTCCGAGCCCAGAGTGGACCCTGCCTTCTCGAGCAGCGAACCCGGTTGCCAGTCGATATGGACGTGCATTGACGTGGTGTCGGCGTCAACCGCTCCGAAGGTCACCGTCCCGCCATGGCTGACGCCGCCTTCGCCGCTCCAGACAATGCGCTGCCCGGGCACTTCCTCGGTCACGGTGGTGTCGAATTCGCGCTGCGCGCCGCCCACTTTGGTGACCCAATGGTGGGTGGTGTCCGACGTGCGGATCACGGATTTGACGCCGTGCATGAAGAAGGGAAAGGACTCGAAGCGCAGCCACTCGGCGTAGACCGTCTGGGCGGGCCGGGCGATCTCGACGGTTTCATCTACAGTTGCCATGATCATCCTCAATCCGCTGAGGAACGGCGCCGCGTGCGCCGCCTTCATCAGCTGCCACTTGGCTTAACGCTACAGAACGGCCGCTGGCACGGCAACGAATTGCCACGTTTGCTGAGCATTGCACGCCGGCCTGCCGCCGAAATCCTGCGGGGGACCGGCGCAGGACGACCGGCGACTTGCATTAGGTAGTCTGTGGTAAGCCACTGCGTTGATGTGAGGGGGAGGTATGCCGCGCTGTTTTCCGGAACAGCCTGAGTTCGGCCGGGACCGGCATGCCGAACGCGAGGTCTGGGAGTCGCTGGTGCGCACGCTGCCGCCGTCCGCCGCGCTGCTGCACTCCGTCAACATCATGGAGAACGGCACCGAGCGGGAGATCGACCTGCTCGTCATTTGGCCCGGCGTCGGCATCGCGGCGATCGAAGTCAAGGGCGGCCATGTCAGCTACGAGGCGGGGCAGTGGTACCAGGCCAGCAACGGCCAGCAGCACCGCATCAAAGATCCGCTGGTCCAGGTCCAGGACGGCCGGCACATGCTCCAGCGCTATCTCGGCGCCCAGCTGGGGCTTGGCCGGCAGGTCCGTTTCGCCCATTTGCTGGCCTTTCCCTACACGTCCGTACCCCGGCACTGGGATATCCCCGGCCTGAGACGCGCGATGGTGATCGGCAGCCAGGACTTGAAGTATCCGGACGATGCCGTCCGGGAGGCGATCAACTTCTGTGGCGACGGCGACGGCGACACCACGCCGGACGTCGCCGAACGCATTCTGGCGCAGCTGACCCGCCCACTGCCGGGCAACGGTGCCCTCTCCGCGGCGGCGGAGCACGAAGGGCGCGCCGAGCAGATGACCCGCGACCAGGCGGCGATTCTAGATGTGCTTAAAAACCAGCCGCGGGCACGGATCATTGGCGGTGCGGGGACGGGCAAGACGTGGCTGGCGTTGGAACAGGCCCGCCGGCTGGCCCGCGCCGGAAAGCGGGTGGCGCTGCTCTGCTACAGCCGCGGCCTGGCCCGCTACTTCGAGACGGAAACCGCTGGCTGGAAGCCGGCCGACCGCCCAGCCCACGTGGGCATGTTCCACGACCTGCCGGTGCGCTGGGGAGCGCACCATCCGCTGGATCCCCGCCTGCTGACCAACCAGTACTACGAGCATTACCTGCCCCGGACGCTCAAACGCCTGGCCAAGGTCCAGCCGCCCGCGGAGCTCTTCGACGCCATCGTGGTCGATGAAGGCCAGGACTTCGGTGCGCTCTGGTGGGAGTCCGTGCTGGTGTGCCTGAAGGATCCCACCGCCGGTGGGTTGTATGTCTTCATGGACGACGACCAACGGATCTTCGGCCGCGAGGGACGGCCGCCGATCGAGGCGCCGCCCTTCGTCCTGAACGAGAACCTGAGGAATACCAGGCAAATCGCTGCACTGTCCGGCGCGCTGTCCACCGAACTGGCAATTCCCCGGGGCCTCTCCGGCCCCCGGATCCGGTTGGTCGAGGCACCGGCCGGCACCGTCATTGAGCGGGCGGACGATGCGGTTAACCAGCTGATTGAACGGGAGGGCTGGGCCCCGCAGCAGGTGGCCCTGCTGACCACCAAGCGGAAGCATCCGGTTCAGCAGCAGGACGTGGATGCGCTGGGCTGGCGCGGATACTGGGACGCCTTTTTCGACGACAAGGACGTGTTCTACGGAAACGTGCTGGGTTTCAAAGGACTGGAACGGTCCGTGGTGGTGCTGGCAGTCAACGGGTTCGCTGATCCGGCGCGTGCCCGCGAGATGCTCTACGTGGGGGCCTCCCGCGCACGCAGCCTGCTGGTCATCGTCGGCGAGCGATCCGTCCTGTCCGGCATCGGCGGCCCCGCCGTCATCAAGCGGCTGACGCAGACGGAAGCCTGGCGTCCGGAGCATTAGCGGCGGGACTGGCAGGCGCCCATTGACATTTCCCTGCGTGCGGAGGATTCTAAAAATACTTATTCGGTTTTTAGAATTTACCGGAGGTTCCGATGGCTACCACGACTCCAACGCTGCAGCGGGTACGGACCGATCCCGCGTACGGCGCGTTCTGGATGCTCAGGCTGGGATTCACCGTCCTGCCGATCCTGATGGGGCTGGACAAGTTCTTCAACCTGCTCACCAACTGGGAACAGTATCTGGCACCGTGGGTTGTCAGCCTGCTCCCCTTCAGCGCGCACACCGCCATGCTGATTGTCGGCGTCATCGAGATCGCCGCCGGCATTTTGGTCTGGATCAAGCCCCGCTACGCCGCCTACGTTGTGGCGCTCTGGCTGGCCGGCATCATCATCAATCTGTTGACGCTGTCGGGGTTCTACGACGTGGCCCTGCGGGACTTCGGCCTGATGCTGGCAGCTCTGACCCTGGCACGCCTGGCCACCCAGTACGATCCGGCCTGGCGCCGCACCGCCCGCTGACCGCTTCTGACTAGCCGACTCCTCCGAGCGGCCAGCCCGCGCCCGCCTTTAGCGCCCGGTAAAGGCGGGCGCCGCCTTGTCCAGGAAGGCCTCCCGGCCGATCCGCGAATCCTCCGTGGTGAAGGCCTGGCCGAAGGCCCGGCGCTCCAGCCGGAGTCCCTCGGCGGTGGGAAGGCCGAGGGCCGCATCGACCGTCCGCTTGGCATTGGCGACGGCGGCCGGGGACTTCGCGGAAATCTCCCGGCAGGTAGCGGCCGCGGCGTCCAGCATGTCGTCCTTGGTGGCGAAGACGGCGTTGGCCAGACCGATCCGCAGCGCCTCATCGGCGCCGATGCTGCGGCCGGTGTAGATCAGCTCCTTGGCCCTCCCGGGGCCGACCCGCTGCGGCAGCCGCACGGTTCCGCCAAAGCCCGGAATGAGGCCCAGCCCGACTTCCGGCAGGCCGAACTTGGCGTTCTGCGTGGCGTAGATAAAGTCGCAGGCCAGCGCCAGTTCCAGGCCCCCGCCCAAAGCGAACCCGTTGACGCAGGCGATCACGGGCAGGTCCAGGGTCTCGAGCACGCGGGTCAGATCCTGCATGGCCGCGCTGTGCGCCTCTGCTTCGTCGGGTCCCATTGATGCCAGTTCGCGGATATCGGCGCCGGCCGCGAACGCCTTCTCGCCGGCGCCGGTGATCAGGATGCTGCGGACTTCTTGGCCTTCGGGCGACCGGATGTCGGCAACGAACTGCGCCAGGTCGGCCACCACCTGGGTGTTCAGCGCGTTGAGCGAGGCGGGGCGGTTGATGACAATCGTGGCCAATTCGCCGAGGCATTCCAACTGGAGGGTTTCATAGGTCTTTTCCACAGCCCCACTATGCCACGCCGGGTGGCACGGAAACCGGTGGCGGTCACCCCTGCAGCAGGCTGACCGCCTCGGCCACCTGCTGCCGGCCGCCCGCCACCGACCAGCGGTAGCCACCCACCTCCACGACGGCGGTGGTCCCGCCTGCCGCTTCCACCAAGGCCTGGCCGGGCAACCAGTCCCAGTCCGGCAGCCCCTGCTGGTACCAGACCCCGAACAGCCCGGCGGAGGTTGCGGCAAGCTCGCAGGAGGCCGACCCCCAGCTGCGGTAGGTGGCCGAACCCAGCAGCGTGCGCAAATAGGGTTCACCCGCGGCCTCGTCCCGCAGGTACGTGTGGTGCAGGTACGCCGCCGCGCAACTGGCTGCCAAGGGGGCGCTGGCGATTTCCCCCACCGGCAGGCCGTTCCGGACCGTGGGCAGGTCCCGGCCGCCCAGCCACAGCACGTCCTCGGCCGGGTGGTAGACAGCCCCCAGCCGGGATCCGGCGTCGTCGGTCAGAGCCAGCGCCGAGCACCAGTAGTGGCCGCCGGTCAAGAAGTTGTAGGTCCCGTCCACGGGGTCGATCACCCAGGTCCGGCCCGAGGCCCCCTGATGGCTGGAGCCTTCCTCGCCCAGGATGGAGTCGTCCGGCCGGAGCTCCCGCAGTGTGTCCACCACCAGCTTCTCCGCGGCGTGATCGGCAGCGGTGACCACGTCGGAGATGCTGGTCTTCTCCTCGAAGGCGGTCACCCCGGATCGCATGCCATTGGCCAGGGTGCCCGCGGCGCGCACCAGCCAGGCCGCAAGATCGGTATCGTCCAGATGGTCAGGGCTGCTCACGCTCATAGCTGAAGCCTAGCCAACGCAACCGTGGACCCGGCACGCCGCGGGCGGATGCTACCGGCGTCCGCGCCGCGGCCCGCGGCCCTTGGGCGTCCGTCCCCCGCCGGGCCTGCCCTTGCCCTGGCCGGATTGCTTGCCCGCCGCCGGTCCGGAGGTGCGTTCGCGCCGCGAGCCGGAACCCTTCCCCGCGTTGGCGCCCTTCGCCGCGCCGGAGGCTCCGCCGTCGTTCTGGGCAGCCTTTTTGCCCTTGGTGTTCCCCTGCTGTTCCTGCACCGATGGCTGGCGGGAACTGCGCGCCGTGCGGCCCCGGACAATCCCGATGAACTCCTCGATGGCGTCGTCCGTCCGGTCGGCCAGCCAGGCGAGGCCAATCTGCGTTTCGGGCTGGTCGGTGACCGTCCGGTAGACCACGTCCTTGCGGTTGTAGAGCCGGGCCACGGACATGGGCAGGATCATCAGCCCCGCACCTGAGGCCACCACCTCGATGCCGGTCTTGGCGCCGCCCATTTCCACCGGGTCCAGGAAGTTCTCGCCCGCGATCTCCTGGTAGGGCACCTCGTCGTCGTACAGGGCGATCTCGTGTTCCTTCGGCGCGACCACCACCGGCAGTTCGGCATACAGCGGGATGACGCTCAGGCCCTCGCGGTCCACCGGCAGCCGCACGAAGCTTAGGTCTGCCCGGCCGTCGCGCAGGATGGCGGTCTGTTCCTCCTGCGCGCACTGGAAGGCGGTCAGCGGGACGTCCGGCAGCCGCTCCGACCAACGGCGCGTCCACTTCCCCGGCGTCACCCCCGGGACGTAGCCAACCTTCAGTCCGGGCGGGGCCGGCGATTTCGGCTCGTGGTCTGCATCCTGCACTTCATCACCGTAGCGCAGGGCGGATAGGCTGGGCTCATGAGCGCGAAAACCTCCCAGTCCATGAAACCGGCCACGGCCGCCAAGAAACTGGGCATTTACCTGCCCGCGGCCCCGCAGGAGTTCCAGGACAGCGTGATTTCGCGCGAGGAGTTCAACAAGCTGCAGACGGATCCGCCCCAGTGGCTGGCCGACCTGCGCCGCAACGGCCCGCATCCCCGGCCCGAGGTGGCCCGCAAGCTCAACGTCTCCATCTCCGGGCTGGCACGCGGCGGCATCACCGAAGCGCTGACGACGGCCGAGATCACCGCGCTGCTGCAGGATCCGCCCCAGTGGCTGGTTGCCGAACGCGCCTCCTTGGCCGCGGTGCGCGCGGAAGAGCAGCGCGTGAAGGAAGCCGGCAAGCAGGCCTGACCCACCCGGGCCGCGGAAAAGGCACTCCGGCCGCACGCTGCGGGGGTTAACCCCCGCAAGGTTCGGGGGCCCGCCTGCTTCTGGCGGCCGCGGTGAGGTAGCAAGCTGTACTCATGACGAACATTGCGGCGCCGAATGCCGCCCTCCACGTGCCGGAATCTGCCGGCTCCCGCCGGACCGAAGGCGCCGCGCCGTTCCGGTTCCTGACCGGCCTCTTCCAGCGCCAGACCTGGCGGGAATTCCTCTACCACTTCGCCGCGCTCCTGCTGGCGCCCTTCGGCTTTGCCTACGCGGTGGCCACGGTCTCGCTGGGAGCGTCGCTGGCGGCTACGGTCGTCGGCCTGGTGGTTGCCGCGGCCCTGATTGCGGCGGCCCGCTACTGGGGAACCGTGCAGCGGTCACTCGCGGCGTCGCTGCTGCAGCAGCACGTGGCCGAGCCGGTACCGTTTCGGCCGAAACGGGGCTTCTTCGGCTTCATCCGCAGCGGCCTGGCCGACTCCGCCGGCTGGCGGGCCATCGCCCACCAAGCGGTGTCCTTCGTGGTTTCGGTGACGGCTTTCTGCGTGAGCGTTACCTTCCTTGCCACCGGTCTCGGTGCACTGACGCACTGGTTCTGGTACCGCTACCTGCCGCTGCAGCAGGCCGCGGACGGCAGTTGGCACCGGGGCGCACAGCTGGGCATGGACTACTACATCGACACTCCGCCGCGGCAGTTGTTGTTGGCAGCCGTCGGCGCCGTCTTCCTCTGGCTGCTGTGGCCCGCGTTGAACCACGGCTTCGCCCGGCTGCAGGCAGTTTTGGCTGCCGGCCTGCTGGGTCCCACCGCGGCCAGCCTGCGGCTGCGGGACGTGGAGCACTCGCGCAACCGCACGGTCGAAGACGCCGATGCCCGGCTGCGGCGGATCGAGCGCGACCTGCACGATGGCACGCAGGCACAACTGGTGGCGATTGCCATGAAACTGGGCGACGCCCGGGACCGCTTGTCCAGCCAGGAAACCGCGCCGGAAGTGGCGCATCTGCTGGAGAGCGCGCATGGCACCGCGAAAGACGCCTTGGTGGATCTGCGCGATCTGGCCCGCGGCATCCATCCGCCGGTCCTCAACGATGGACTGGCCCCTGCCCTGGAAACCCTGGCGGCCCAATCCCCCGTGCGGACATCGCTGGTGCTCAACATCGGCAAACGTCCTGCACCCGCTGTGGAAGCCACCGCATACTTCTGCGCCATGGAATTGGTGACCAATGCCGTCAAGCATGCCCGGGCCGGGCAGATTCGGATCGGCGTGCGCACCGCGGGCAACCGCCTTCAGCTGCAGGTGGGCGACGACGGGCGCGGCGGCGCGGCACTCTCCCGGCCGGCGCCCAGCGGACACCGCTCCGGCCTGGCCGGGCTCGCCGAGCGGGTTGCCGCCGTGGACGGCACGCTGCGAATCGAATCGCCTGCCGGCGGACCAACCAACGTCACCATCGACCTGCCGTTGGATCCGGAGCGCCCGTGAGGATCGCCATCGCCGAAGACTCGGCCATCCTGCGCGCCGGCCTGGCCGAACTGCTGGCTGGCCGCGGCCACCACATCACCGCGGCGGTCGGCGATGCGGCCGCGCTGCTGGAGGCGGTAGCGGCCGAGGTCCCTGACGTGGCCATCGTGGACATCCGGATGCCGCCGACGCACACCGATGAGGGCATCCGCGCAGCACTGGAGCTTAGGCGGACACATCCGGGCGTGGGCGTCCTGGTCTTCTCCCAATACGTGGAGACCCGCTACGCCGCCCGGTTGTTCGCCGACCACCCGGCCGGCGTGGGCTACCTGCTCAAGGACCGGGTCGCCGAAGTGTCCTCGTTCCTGGACTCGTTGGAACGGATCCGAGCTGGGGAAACCGTGCTGGATCCCGAGGTGGTCGCCCAGCTGATGCGATCCTCCAGCCGGCATCGGGGGCTGGATACCCTCACACCGCGCGAAGGCCAGGTGCTGGAGCTGATGGCCGAGGGCCGGACCAACGTGGCGATCGCCGAACGGCTCTTCTTATCCGCCGGCGCGGTGGAAAAGAACATCACCGCCATCTTCGGCAAGCTGGGGCTGGCGGCGGCGCCCGGGGACCATCGCCGGGTGCTAGCCGTGCTTAAGTACCTGCAGGCCTAGGCCGCGGTTTAATCCTGGTGCAGCTGGCACACTGGCCGCTCGCGCCAGCACTGGATAGCTGCATCAGCCCCGTCCGGCACAGCGAACCGCGTCGTCCAACCCGGGCGTTAACGGCAAGAGCCCCGGTCCGAAGACCGGGGCTCTTGCTCTGCGTGCGCGAGGGGGGATTTGAACCCCCACGCCCTTTCGGACACTGGCACCTGAAGCCAGCGCGTCTGCCGTTCCGCCACTCGCGCGCAGTTCGCCTGTTCCGTTGGGTCGAACCGTTTTTCCCGGTTCGCATTCCTCAAGAACAGCGAGATCAATAGTAGCGTGAAACAGGCCCAAATTCCCAATCGGGGGTTCCAGCCCCCACTTTGCCGCACGGGCACGCGGATCCGAGGGCCTGAGCCGCTGCCGGGACCCGCCGTCGTCGCACTTTCCTTTGGTGAGGTTCACCACGTTGCCGCGCCGCCGCGCCTTGGGCAATCGTTACTGAATAGGGCCTTTTGGGACACGCACAAGTAGTATCGAATGGAAGAATCGCCAGACCGGTGTGCCCTGCCCGCTTCGTGCAGGCAGGCATGCAGGACGACAACAGGGAGGAGGCGGCCCGATGGGAATTCTGGACAGCATGGAACGCGGCATCGAAAAGATGGTCCGTGGCGCCTTCTCCGTTGGCGGCAAAGGCCAGGTGCAGCCGGTGGAGATTGCCAGCCGCCTGCGCCGTGAGCTGGACAATGGTTCCATCACCTTGGCCCAAGGCCGCACCCTGGCACCGAACGTCTTCGAGGTCAGGCTGGGCGACTCCGACTACGCCATGGCAGAACAATGGGGCGCAACCCTGGCCGAAGAACTCTGCGACGTGGTGATCCGGCACGTGAACAGCCAGAAGTACACACTGCAAGGCCCGGTCCGCGTTTCCTTCGCGAAAGACGGCGCCCTCAAGGGCGGCGAATTCGAAGTCCAGGCCACGGTGGTGAAGTCCGACGGCCACCAGCAGCGCCCGGCACAACGCAGCACACCCGCGGCACCGTCGCGGCAGCCCACCCAGCTGCAGGCCGTGCTCGAAATCAATGGCCAGCGGTACTCGCTCAACGCGCCCTCTATTGTGCTGGGCCGTTCCTCCGAGGCCGACATCATGGTCGACGACACCGGAGTCTCCCGCCGCCATCTGGAGATCCGCACTGAGGGCGGCTCCGCACTGGCCGTGGACCTTGGCTCGACCAACGGCAGCTACGTCAACGGCCAAAAGATCGTTGGCCGGACCGACCTCACGGACGGATCCGTCATCACCATGGGCCGAACCCGCATCACCTTCCGCCTGCTGCCAACACGGGGCGGCGCGGCCTAATGGGGGAGCTTGTTGTCACCGCTCTGCGGTTCGGTTTCCTGATCCTGCTCTGGATCATGATCATCAGCATCGTCTCGGCCCTGCGCCGCGACCTCCAGATCGGCAAGCGCAGCCGGACCGGCAGCCCCACCGCGCGGGAAGTGCGCAAGAATCCTGATCTGGCCGAAGCCGCCCCGGCACCCAGGGCCGCTCCGCGCCGGCTGGTGGTCACCGAAGGCCCGCTGGCCGGTCACTCGCTGGAGCTGGCCGCCAGCCCCATCTTGCTGGGGCGCGCCCAGGAAGCCACGCTCGTGCTGGAGGACGACTACGCCTCCGGCCGCCATGCCCGCCTCTTTCCGCAGGGCAGCCGCTGGTTCATCGAGGACCTAGGTTCCACCAACGGCACTTATCTGGCCGAAAACCAGCTGACCCGCGCCCTGCCCGTTGACCCGGGCGTTCCCATCCGGATCGGCAAGACGGTCATTGAGTTGAGGCCCTGACCGTGGCTCTGGTTCTGCGCTATGCAGCGCGGTCTGACGTGGGCATGACGCGTTCCAAGAACGACGATTCCGCCTACGCCGGCCGTTTTCTTGCCGTCGTGGCCGACGGCATGGGCGGCCATGCCGGCGGCGACGTAGCGTCTGCTTCCACCGTGCTGGATCTGGTCCATCTGGACCGCGCGGACCACCAGGAGCCGGCCACCGTGCTGGCCGACGAGATCCAGACCGCCAATTCCATCCTCTCGGAGCTGGTGCAGACCGATCCCAAGCTGGCCGGCATGGGCACCACCGTGACGGCTCTGCTGCTGCACGACGACAAGCTCGAATTCGCGCACATCGGCGACTCCCGGGCTTACCGGCTGAAGAACGGCATCTTTGAGCAGGTCAGCATTGACCACACCTTCGTCCAGCGGCTCATCGATGAGGGCCGGCTGCGCCCCGAAGAAGCCGAAATCCATCCGCACCGCAATGTGCTCATGCGCGTCTTGGGCGACGTCGATGCCAGCCCAGAGCTCGATCTGGCCAGCCACGACGCCGAACCGGGGGAGAAATGGCTGCTCTGTTCCGATGGGCTTAATGCGGTAGTGCCGGACCGCGTGGTGGAGTCCGTGGTGCGCAACGCCGCCACACTGCAGGACGCCGTGGACCAACTCGTGGAGCTCACGCTCGACGGCGGTTCTCCGGACAACGTGACCATTGTGATGATCGAAGTGGCCGAGGCTCCGGCCGCGGCCACCGACACCGCGTCCCTGAACCTCGCCGCGGGACGCCCGCTGGAGTCAGGGGCGGCCGACGACGGCGGTGCCTCCCCTGCCCCCGCTGCGCCGGCGGCCGGTACGGGCACCACTTCGGACGATGCCCCTGCCATCCCGGCTGGCGACGAGGTACCGGGCGAACCCGCGGAACCACACGAGGCGATCCGCGCCGACGCCATCCGGCGCGAGCTGGGAACTCGGCCGCACGTGCTGGTGGGTGCGGCGGCCCTGGCCACGGAAACCGGACAGATCCCGATCGTCACGGCCCATTCCAACAAGCGGCGCGCCGCGGCGCTGTTGACCCATAAGGCCCCGGAGGAACCCGAGGCGTCCGAGGTCGAAGCCTCCGCACCGGTCCGCAGGCCGTGGCTGATCCCCGCGTTCCTGACCGTTATGTCGCTGCTGCTGGTAGCCGTGCTGTGGTTCGGCTACCTGTGGACCCAGACGCAGTACTTTGTTGGCTCGTCCGAGGGCCGGGTGGCCATTTTCAACGGCGTCTCGCAGAACTTCGGGCCGATTGACCTATCGCATGTGGACACGGTCTACAACATCCCGTTGGAGAGCCTGCCCGTCTATCAACAGCAGCGGCTGAATTCGAGCATCTCCGCGCGGGACCTGGTGCATGCCGAGCAAATTGTGGAGCAGCTGCGGATCAGCAGCCAGCGGAACTGCCCCGAACCGGGTCCCAGCCCCAGTGCCGTACCGACGGACCGGCCCAGCGTCGCTCCGAGCGCCGCGCCGAGTCCGGCTGCCAGTCCGGGAGCCGCCCTGCCGCCGGAATGTGTAGGTGGATAAGCCATGAGTAACATCCAGACGGCGCCCCGTTCGCGGCGCAACACCGAACTCCTCCTGCTCCTGCTGGCGCTGGTGGTCGGCATCGGCGCCAACATGTTGGTGGGACTGGACCAGGACCGAGCCTTCGACAGCGATTTCTTCACTCAAGGCATCACCCTGATCGTGCTGGTCCTCGTGGTGCATGTGGTGCTGCGCCTCCGCGCCAAATATGCCGATCCGGTAATACTTCCGATCGTGACCGCCTTGAACGGCATCGGCTTGGCGATGATCCATAGGCTGGACATTGCCACCGGCGACTCCGCGGCAACCCGCCAACTGTTCTGGACCGGCGTGGCCATCGCCGTCGTCGTGGCTGTAATCTGGCTGTTGCGCGACCATCGCGTCCTGCGCCGCTTCACCTACCTTTCCCTGATCGCCAGCGCCGCCCTGCTCATCTTTCCGCTGTTGCCCTTCGTCGGCATGGAGGTCAACGGCGCCAGGATCTGGGTCAATCTGGGATTCGCCACCTTCCAGCCGGGCGAAATAGCCAAGATCACGCTCGCTATATTCTTTGCCGGGTATCTATCCACCAACCGGGACCTCATCCTGCTGGCCGGCCGCAAAATCGGTCCGCTGCAGCTGCCGCGCTGGCAGGACATGGGACCCATGCTGGCAGCCTGGCTGGTCAGCATCGGCGTGCTGGTCTTCCAGCGCGATCTGGGCTCCTCCATCCTGTTCTTCGGCCTGTTCATGGCCATGATTTACGTGGCCACCAGCCGGGTCAGCTGGGTCATCATCGGCCTGCTCATGATCGCCGTGGGCGGCTTCGTGGCTTTCCAGCTCTTCCCGCATGTCACCAACCGCATCAACAGCTGGATCAAGGCCTTCGACCCGGAGGTCTACAACGCGATCGGCGGCAGCCACCAGATTGTCCAAGGCCTGTTCGGGCTGGCAAGCGGCGCGCTCACCGGTACCGGCCTCGGCCAGGGCCGCCCCGACCTGGTGACCTTCGCCAACAGCGACATGATCATTGCCGCGCTCGGCGAAGAGCTCGGGCTGATCGGTCTCTCCGCCATTGTGATGCTCTATGTCCTCCTGATCAGCCGCGGCATCCGTGCTGCCCTGGGCAGCCGCGACGCCTTCGGCAAGCTGCTGGCCACCGGGCTCTCCTTTACGTTGGCGCTGCAGTGCTTCGTAGTGATCGGCGGCGTCACCCGGCTCATCCCGCTGACCGGCCTGACCACACCGTTCCTAGCGGCCGGCGGCTCCTCGCTGCTGGCCAACTGGCTGATCGTTGCCCTGCTGCTGCTCATTTCCGACGCGGCGCGCCGCCCCACCATGACCGGCCCGGCAAACGGCAGCCGTCCCCCGGTTGACCGGCCGGGGCGCCGCAGCAAGTCCGACGAACGGAACACCGGATCCACGGAGGTGATCCAGCCATGAACCAGGCCATCCGCAATACTTGGATCGTCGCCCTCGCGATGTTCGCGCTGCTCTTCGGATCGCTCACGGTGGTGCAGTTCTTCGAGGCCGAGAACCTCAACGCGAACCCCTGGAACAGCCGGACGATCTATAAGGACTTCGACAAGAACCGCGGCGCCATTCTGGTGGACGGCGACCCCATCGCCGAGTCGGTTCCGTCAGACGACGAGTTTGCCTACCAGCGGGTCTACAACGAACCCGAGCTCTATGCGCCGATCACCGGCTTCTACTCACTGGTTTACGCCTCCACGCAGATGGAGTCGGCGATGAACGACCAACTCTCCGGCTCGGGCGACGAGTTCTTCTACGAACAGATCATGCAGATGTTCTCGGGGGGCCAGGTTGAAGGCGCGTCAGTGGAGCTGACCCTGGACGCCGAATTGCAGCAGCTGGCCTGGGACCTGATGCCCGACGGCGTGAAGGGCTCAATCGTCGTGATGGAGCCGGACACCGGCAACATCCTCGCGATGGTGTCCAAGCCCAGCTTCGACCCGAACGAGCTTGCCGGCCACAACACCGAAGAGGTTACGCAGAACATGGCGGGGCTGGAGGAGGTGCCTGGCCTGTCGCCGTTCATCAACGCGGCCAACGAGAGCCTGCTGGCACCCGGGTCCGTCTTCAAGCTGGTGGTAGCGGCCGCCGCGCTGGAGTCCGGAAAGTACGACGCCGACAGCAAGCTGGACAACCCTCCCACGCTGAAGCTTCCGGGCACCAACGTTGAGCTGCCGAACTACGTCAACGGCGGCTGCGCCGCCCGGACCACCGCCGATTTCTCCTTTGCCCTGGAGCAGTCCTGCAACACTCCGTTCGCTCAGATCGCCATGGATCTGGGTGAAGACGCGATCGCGGAGCAGACGGCCAAGTTCGGCTACGGCGAGTCCTACCAGATCCCCACCCACGTCACTGCCAGCCGGTTCCCCACCGGCATGAGCGATGACCTCCTCGCCCAGTCGGCCATCGGGCAGTACGACGTGCGCGTGACACCGCTGCAGGTGGCCATGACGTCCGCCGCCATTGCGAACGACGGCGTGCTGATGAAGCCGAATCTGGTCCGCACGGTCCGTGCACCCGACCTGCGGGTCATGGACAGCCCGAAGCCCGAAGAGCTTCAGCGTTCCCTTTCCGCCGACAACGCCAAGCTGATCCAGGACTGGATGGTCAACGTAGTGGACCGCGGTATCGGCGGGCGTGCGGCGATCCCTGGCGTGGAAGTAGCCGGCAAGACCGGCACGGCGGAACTTATGGCCGGCGAAGAAGGCAACAACTCCTGGTTCACCGGCTTCGCACCGGCGGACGACCCCAAAGCTGTCGTATCAGTGGTCTTCGAAGACGTCGATGTGGCTACCGGTTCTTCTCTCGCAAGTACAAGTGCTAAGCAACTCCTAGAGGCGGTGTTAAATAAGTGAGACCTACCTCGGGTATCACATTAGGCGGCAGGTACCAGCTCACTGAACGTATCGCCATCGGCGGCATGGGTGAAGTCTGGAAGGCACAGGACCAGGTCCTGGGCCGCATCGTCGCCATCAAGATCCTCAAGGAGGAGTACACCGGGGACCCGGGCTTCCTCAACCGCTTTCGCGCCGAGGCCCGACACACGGCGCTGCTGAACCATATCGGCATCGCCAACGTCTTCGATTACGGCGAAGAGGCCGGATCCGCCTACCTGGTGATGGAACTGGTGCCGGGCCACCCACTCTCAGCCATCATCGAGCGGGAACGGGTGCTCTCGCCGGACCGGACGCTGTCAATCATCACCCAGACGGCCAAGGCGCTTGCCGTTGCCCACGCCCAGGGACTGGTGCACCGCGACGTCAAGCCCGGCAACCTGCTGATCACGCCCGAGGGACGGGTGAAGATCACCGATTTCGGCATCGCCCGGCTCGCGGACCAGGTTCCGTTGACCGCTACCGGACAGGTCATGGGCACCGCCCAGTATCTCGCCCCCGAACAGGCAACCGGACAAACAGCCACCGGGCAGAGCGATATCTATTCTCTGGGTGTAATCGGTTACGAGTGCCTCTCCGGTTCCCGGCCGTTCTCCGGTGAGTCGCAGATCGCCATCGCCTTGGCCCAGGTCAACGACACTCCTCCGCCGCTGCCGGAGTCGCTTCCGCGGCCGATCCGGGCACTGCTGATGTCGATGCTGGCCAAGGACCCGGCCGACCGTCCCGCCACCGCCGAAAAGCTTGCGGAGGCGGCCGACGCCATCCGCACCGGCGACATCCGCGCCGCCGAGGCCGCCGTTCCCGGCATGCTGCTGTTCGAGGGGGACGACCGCACCGGTTTGATGACCGCCCCGGTGCCGACCACCGGAACCGCTCCCACCCAAGCGGTCAGCGCCGGAACCTCCCAACTGCCGGCCGTGGCCGGCGCCGAAGCCGCCGGCCTTGGCGCCGAACGGAACTGGACCGACGAGGACCTTGACAGCGACGAACCGGAGGAGACGCCGCGCCGCCAGCAGAAGAAGCGCAGCCCGTGGACCTGGCCACTGATTGGCCTGATCCTGCTTGTCCTTTTCGCCGTGGCCGGAGCGATTCTGCTGCCCATGCTGACGCCCACCGGCGGTGTCGAGTCGTCCTCGTCCGCCTCCAGCTCAGCATCACGGTCGTCCACGAAGACGACTTCTGCCCCGCCTACCGAGACACAGAGCGAGACACCAAGCGAAACACCGACGGTGGAGACCAACCAGCTGTCGGCCAATTCGTTCTTGGGCCGGCCGTTCAGCGACGTCCGCTCGGAACTCGAAAACATGGGTTACCAAGTGGTCCCCGACCCGGTGGAAAGCAGCGAATCCGAAAACACCGTCATTGACATCTCGCCGACCGGCACGGTGGAAGTCGGCAAAGCGATCACCGTCACCTATTCCACAGGCCCGGGGAAGGTAACCATTCCCGGCGGCCTGGCCGGTCAGTCCGAGCAGCAGGTGCGCGAAGCCCTGATCGGCCTCGGTCTGGTCCCGCAGCCGGCTGGCGAAGAGCCGAGCGACACCGTACCCGCCGGGAACGTCATCAGCCTCTCACCGGATTCGGGCGAGGTTCAGCCAGGAACCGTCGTCAATTACGTCCTCTCCAGTGGGCCCGAGCAACCAGAGCAAACGCCCGAACCGACCCAGAGCGAGACACCCGCGGCCAAGGCACCGCCGACGACCGGTCCCGATAAGGCTGGCCAGCCATGAGCGGATCCCGGTCGGTCTGATGGAAGGAAGACAACCAGTGGACTCGCCACGCATACTGGCTGGCCGCTACGAGGTTGGTGAACTCATCGGTCGCGGCGGCATGGCCGACGTGCTGTTGGGCCGCGACATCCGCTTGGGTCGCTCGGTGGCGATCAAGCAACTGCGCGCCGACCTTGCCCGCGACCCGATGTTGCAGTCCCGCTTCCGGCGGGAAGCCCAGGCAGTGGCCGGTCTGAACCACCCGGCGATCGTTGCCGTCTACGACACCGGCGACATGGATTTGCCCGGGGGAGCGGCGCACGACGTCAAGGTCCCGTTCATTGTGATGGAGTACGTCCAAGGCCGGACGCTGCGTGAGTTCATCAGGGGCCACGAGCTGGGCATAGATGACTCGGTCGGCTACACGCTCGGCATCCTTGCTGCGCTCGAATACAGCCACCGCTCGGGCATTGTGCACCGGGACATCAAGCCCGCCAATGTGATGGTCACGCCGGACGGCAGCGTCAAGGTCATGGACTTCGGCATTGCCCGGGCGCTGGCCGACTCGGCAGCAACGATGACGCAGACCCAAGCTGTGCTGGGAACCGCCCAGTACTTGTCTCCGGAGCAGGCCCGCGGCGAAACAGTTGACGCCCGCAGCGACCTGTACTCGGCAGGCTGCCTGCTCTACGAAATGCTTGCCGGCAGGCCCCCCTTTATCGGCGACAGCCCGGTCTCGGTGGCTTACCAGCATGTTCGTGAGCTTCCCGAACCGGCCAGCCGCTTCAATCCGGAGGTGACGCCGGCGCTTGATTCCGTGCTGGAGCATGCGCTGCAGAAGGACAAAGCCGACCGGTACCAGACCGCCGCAGCATTTGCCGAAGCGCTGCGCGCGGCCTTGAACGGTGTCCTCCACCAGGCGGCAGGTGCCGCAACCGAAGCGTTCCCAGCCCAGGCCCCGGCCACTGAACTGATCACGCAGCAGGCGCACGCGGTGTCTGAGCAGACTTCGGCGCTGTCCCCCTCGGATTACACGCTCGAGGACGACAGCGCTCCCCACACTGCCTCCTATGACCGTGAGCAGATGCCCGCCGCGCTGGCCGTGGGCAATGAATACGACATCGAACCCGAACGCCGGGCAAAGCGCCGAGCCTGGACCGTGACGCTGTTGATCGCTCTCCTGCTGGTGCTGGTGGGCGGGGGCTATTACCTCTACAACGTGCTGGTGCAGAACGCCGCTCCGGAAACCGTTGCCGTTCCTGCGGTGGCAGGTTTGGATGAAAATGCGGCCACCAATGCCATTTGGGAGGGCGACCTCAGGCCGCGTGTGGAACTGGAGTACAGCAACGACGTCGAGAAGGGAATGGTGACCCGCACCGACCCCGGAGTCGGTGAGCAGGTGGAACCGGGCAGCCAGGTGTTGGTTTACATCTCACAAGGCAACGAATTCACCACCATCCCCGACAATCTGGCCGGCCGGACTGAAGCCGAAGTCCGGGACAAGCTTCGGCAACTGGGTCTGGAGCCGGGGGACAGCGAACCGGCGAACAGTGCCACCCTTCCGCGGGGCAACGTGGTCACCACAAAGCCCGCTCCCGGCAAGAAGGTGAAGACCGGTTCCAACGTGGACCTGATCGTGTCGAACGGATTGGTCAGCGTTCCCAACATGGTGGACGAAACCGTGGAGGACGCGGGAGCCATGCTCGATGATGCCGCCGTCGCCCTGCCCTACCGGGTGGAAGAGGTCGAGAACGAAGTGGTCAAGGCAGGCACCGTCGTCGGGCAAAGCGTCAAGGCCGGCGCCAACGTCGAACAAGGCACCGAGATTGTCCTCACGGTCGCGGTCGAACCTGCCTCGCCCGAGCCGGAAACCGACAAGGGATCGGATCAGGGCAATGACCGCGGCAATGACGGGGACGGCGACAGCGGGGACGGGAACAACTCGGACACCGGGAACGGCCGCGGCAACGACTAGCGGCGCGGCGCCGGGACGGCCGGAGACTGTCTTCGGCGCCGGGCTGGTCAGTGGGAGATCAGCGGGCTGAGCGTGGCCGCTCGTTCAGCGGTTCCCTCGGCGCCCAGCGATTCCAGCCAGTTGCCCAGCATCAAGTAGCCGCCTTCGGTCAACACCGATTCGGGATGGAACTGCACCCCCCACAGCGGTGCGCTGCGGTGGGCCAGGCCCATGACCACGCCGCTGTCGGTCTCCGCGGTGATCTCGAGCTCGGCCGGGATGGTGCTGCGCACCGCTGCCAGCGAATGATAGCGGGTGGCGGTGAACGGGTTCGGCACGCCCTCGAAGGCGTTCTGGTTGCGGTGGGTGACGTCGGACGTCTTGCCGTGCATCAGTTCGGGAGCGTGGGTCACGGTGGCCCCATAGGCCTCGGCCAGCGCCTGATGACCGAGGCACACACCGAACATCGGCTTCGTCTCCCGGCCGCACCAGCGGATCAGCTCGATGCAGATGCCGGCTTCCGCCGGCGTTCCGGGGCCGGGGGAGACCAGGACGCCGTCGCGGGCCCCGGCCAGTTCCACCGCCTCATCCAGCGTGACGTCGTCGTTCCGCACCACTGTGGTCTCCGCACCCAGCTGCTGCAGGTAGGCGACCAGGGTGTAGACAAAACTGTCATAGTTATCGATGACGAGGATGCGAGGGGACTTGCTCATGTGACGATCGGGCCAATCGTGGAGTCATTGCGGATGGGAGACGGGTGGAGCCGGCGGCCGGCCCCGATCCGGAGACGGGAGCCCTGCGCCAACCAGCAGCACTCCACTATGATCTGCCCGCGGCAGCGGTCCCGGCAAATGCGCGGCGGCGAACGTCACACAGATTGGCTAGACTAAACAGCTAGACGGCCCGGCGGCGGCGGACTCGCAAGGGAGCCTGCAGCCGGTCCGGCCACGCTAACCGCCCCTGATGCCCCGGAGGATCTGTGCCCGAGTCGAAGCGCCGCAAGAGGACCGAACGGCGTCCCGAAGAGTTGACCGCCAAGGGCAACCAGCCCAATGCTGTCTGGTTCAAGCCGGTCATGTTCGGCCTCATGATCATCGGCCTGCTGTGGATCATCGTTTTCTACATCACCCAGGGAGCCTGGCCGCTGCCCGCCGCAGGGTCGTGGAACATCATGATTGGTTTCGGCATCGCCATCGCCGGATTCCTGATGACGACCAGGTGGCGTTCGTAGGCAGTGGTGCTGGTCGATAACGGCATCTACGTCGACGGCGTTCGTGCCGCCACCCCGGAAAGCCTGGAGCAGACGTTCAGCGAACTGCGCCGGTACGGAGGTATGGCGTGGATCGGCCTCTACCGGCCGAGCGAGCCCGAACTGGCCACCGTTGCCGCCGAGTTCGATCTGCATTATCTGGCGGTGGAAGACGCCCTGCGCGGCCATCAACGCGCCAAACTGGAACGCTACGGCAGCACGCTGTTCGCCGTGCTCCGGCCCGCCCGCTACATCGACGAGACGGAGAAGGTGGAGTTCGGAGAACTGCACACCTTCATGGGGCAGAACTTCCTGATCACCGTCCGGCACGCCGAATCGCCGGATCTGTCGCGCGTACGGCATCGGATGGAAGCCGCACCCGAACTGTTGGCAGCCGGCCCACAGGCTGCGCTCTACGCAATCGTGGACCAGGTCGTGGATGAGTACGAACCGGTGGTGCTGGGCTTGGAGAATGACGTCGACGAAATCGAGGACCAACTCTTCGGCGGTGACCCCAACGTTTCGCGGCGGATTTACGAGCTGCTGCGCGAAGTCATCGAGTTCCAGCGAGCCATCCAACCGCTGGAGGGGATCATCGCAATCCTGCACCGCGGCCCGGAGGACCACGCGCTGGACCTGGAGGTGGCCCGCGGACTGCGCGACGTCCAGGACCACGTGATCCGGCTGAACGAGCGCGTCAATGCCTTCCGGGCCGTCCTGCAGAATGCCTTGAGCCTCAGCTCGACGCTGCAGGCCCAGAAACTCACGGAAACCAGCGTCGCCCAAAACGAGCAGGTCAAGCGGATCTCCTCCTGGGCGGCCATTCTCTTCGCGCCGACCCTGGTGGCCGCGATCTATGGGATGAACTTCAAGGCGATGCCCGAACTTCACTGGCCGCTGGGCTACCCCTTCGCCTTGTTCCTGATGGTCCTGACCGCCTTCGGACTGTACTGGTTCTTCAGACACAACAAATGGCTCTGACCGGCCGCTGACCGGGTCCAGAGGCGTGGAGCCCGCTCCCGGATGCGGGAACGGGCTCCTGGCCGGCTAGGGCTGCGGCGAACTACCGACTGGGGCGGTCAGCCTTCGACGACGGCGGACATCACGGCGGCTGTAACCGCCGGAGCGACCCGCGAATCCAGCGGGCTGGGAATGATGTAGTCCGCGGCAAGGTCATCCCCGACGATGCCGGCAATGGCGTCGGCCGCTGCTACCTTCATGGCGGACGTGATCCGGCGGGCACCGGCATCCAGAGCGCCTCGGAAGATGCCCGGGAAGGCCAGCACGTTGTTGATCTGGTTGGGGAAGTCGCTGCGGCCGGTGGCTACTACCTTGGCGAACTTGGCCGCGGTCTCCGGGTGTACTTCCGGGTCGGGGTTGGACAGCGCAAAGATGATGGCGTCGTCGGACATCTTCTCCAGCGTCTCTTCCGGGATCGTGCCGCTGGAGACGCCGATGAAAACGTCGGCTCCATCGAGTGCCTGGGCGCTGCCGCCGGTGGTGCCGCGTGGATTAGTGCGGGCCGCGTAGGCGGCCTTGATGTCGGTCAGGTCGCCGCGGTCGCTGTGGATGATGCCGCGTGAGTCCAGCAGCGTTACATCCGCAATGCCGGCAGCCAGCAGGATCTCGGCGACGGCGATGCCGGCGGCGCCCGCTCCGGAGATGACCACCTTGAGCGAGGACAGCTCGCGATTGACCACCTTGGCGGCATTGGTCAGGGCGGCCAGAGCGACGACGGCGGTGCCGTGCTGGTCGTCATGCATGACCGGCATGTCCAGTGCTTCGATCAACCGCGCTTCCAGTTCGAAGCAGCGCGGCGCGGAGATGTCCTCAAGGTTCACTGCACCGAAGCTCGAACGCAGCCGTACCAAGGTCTCGATGATCTCGTCGACGTCAGTGGTCTCCAGGACCAGCGGAATCGAGTCGAGCCCCGCGAACTGCTTGAAGAGGGCGGCCTTTCCTTCCATCACCGGCAGCGATGCGGCCGCACCGATGTTGCCCAGCCCCAGGACCGCAGTACCGTCGGAGACGACGGCCACCAGACGTGAGGCCCACGTGTACTTCTGTGCCAGTTCAGGATCCGTGTTGATCGCACGGCTGACCTGGGCTACTCCCGGGGTGTAGGCGATGGAAAGGTCGCGCTTGGTCTCCAGCGGGGCTGTCAGGCCGATCTGCAGCTTGCCACCCTCGTGGGCGCTGAAGATTTCCTCGCTGGTGAGATCGATTCGTGCGGAGTTGCCGGTTTCGGTAGTCACGTGTGTTTCCTTCTGTTGATCCTTCCCATCACGGAAGGGCGCATGGGTGGCCAGGCCGGGCACAGGCTGACAGGAGCAGGTCCTGGAGGAGACCCGGCAGGCCGTGCAAAACGCGTGGGGCGCGGCACCTTCGATTCGACTGTCAGCTGGGTTCGGGACGGCCGCGCAGCCCTTGGCTGGTCGAGCCAGGGACCGGATCTTTAAGATTACCCGACGGCCGGGTTGGCCGGCCTGCTTGTGTCTTTTGTCCGCCGATTGTGTCGCCCTGCAGGGTATTGCATGCGAACCTGCTGGGGATGCTGCCGAGGTTGTCCACGTTTTCACAGTTGTAGACCGAAGTTATCCACAGGAGTGTATAACTTTGGGGATTATTCCCGGCTTTGCCCTTCCATCGCCGGATTCGCGTTATCCACACCTGTGGAACTACATGTGTGTAACTTATCCTCATTGTGGACAACGCCTGTGGATAAAAACGTTTATCCACGATCAGAGGATCGAAACTTTCCACAGTTACACCCACAGGATGGGGACAAAATAAGGCGGGCAGGCACTGCATCCTTGAGTGGACGCGGTGCCTGCCCGCCTCTGGCGGACCCGGACTGCTCAGCCGAAGGCCTTTAGCGCCGTCACTGCTACCAGGACCAGGAAGATGGCTGTGAGTCCGGCGAACTGCACAACGTTCCGGTTCTTCCCCCTGGGGGCGTAGGCCAGGACCACTGCTGACAGCGCTCCGACCAGCAGGCCGCCCAGATGGGCCTGCCAGGCTATGCCGGCCACCACGAACCCCAGCACGGCGTTAATGCCGATCAGCACCAATAGTGACCTCACTTCGCCGCCACGCTGCCGCTGCACGATGAACAAGGCCCCGAAGAGTCCAAAAATCGCTCCGGAGGCGCCGACCACTGGAACATTGGGCGCCGACAGCAGGAGCACGCCGACCGATCCGCCGAAGCCGGACAGCAGGTACAGGGCCAGGAACCGCAGGCGCCCCAGCAGCGGCTCCAGGTGCCGGCCCAGAATCCACAGGGCGTAGAGGTTGAAGGCGATATGCAGCAGGAAGTTCGGCGAATGCAGGAAAGCCGAGGTGATCATTCGCCACGGTTCCGCCGGCAGGTACGGGTTCGGAAGGGTGTACAGCGGCGCATACAAGAACTGCTCGGTGAAGCCCGGGATAACCCACTGCAGCAGATAAGCCACGGCGCAGATGCCGATCAGGGTCAGCGTCACCACCGGCCGGCCCATCGCCGCGGCTCCGCCGTAGACGGTACGGACCGCCGGCGTGCTCCGGGAGGTTTCCCTGACGCAATCGACGCACTGGATGCCTACCGAAGCCGTGCGCTGGCACTCCGGGCACGCCGGACGTCCGCAGCGCTGGCAGCGCACATAGGAGACGCGGTCTGGATGCCGCGGGCAGACTGGGACATCGGTCTGCGGCGGTTCGGCCGGCATTCCGTAGGACATGGAGGCGCTCCTGCTGGGACATTGGTCCCCGCCCGGTGCTCCGGGCGGGGACGGTAGGCAAACTTAGAGCTGCTCTACGGTGATGTTCTTGATAACCACATCTTCCAGCGGCTTGTCACGCATGTCCGTGGCCACGGCATTGAGGGAATCGACGACGGCGCGCGAGGCCTCGTCGGTGACGTCGCCAAAGATCGTGTGCTTGCCCTGGAGCCAGGTGGTGGGAACGGTGGTGATGAAGAACTGCGACCCGTTGGTGCCGCGGCCGCCCTGGATGCCTGCGTTGGCCATAGCCAGCTTGTAGGGCTCGTTGAAGTCAAGGTCCGGGTTGATCTCGTCGTCGAACTGGTAACCCGGGCCGCCGATGCCCTGGCCCAGCGGGTCTCCGCCCTGGAGCATGAAGTCCTTGATGATGCGGTGGAAGATGACGCCGTCGTAGAGGGGAGCGTTGGTCTCTTCACCGGTTTGCGGGTGCTTCCAAGTGATCTCTCCGGTGGCCAGTCCCACGAAGTTCTTCACGGTCTTCGGGGCATGGTTGCCGAACAGGTTCACCACGATGTCGCCGTGGTTGGTGTGGATAGTGGCCTTAGCGGTTGCAATAGCAGTCATGGCACCATTCTTCCACGCCGTTTTGCGCCGGAGCCCGCCAGTGGCCGGTTCCGCGGTGAGTGAAAATCCTGCGTATTCCTTTGCCGGCATAGCCGTGTCCAACCACACGAAGTAGGCTGATGAGCGACCGTCACCATTTCCGGGAGGTAGTTGTGAAGAAATCCGATCGAGTAGCCCGCGAAGCAGAAGGCAACGTTTTGGTCGCCGTAGAAACGGCGAAGGACTGGGCCTCTCCCAAGGTGGAAGCCGCTTTGAACTGGGCCGTCCCGCGGATCGAAAAAGGTATTGGAACCGCAGCCAAGGACCTCTCCCACGGCGTGGCCACAGTGACGCCGCGCATCCAGGGCGGGTTGGACAGCTTGGCACCCAAGATTGCCCAGGCCATGGACGAGGCGGCACCGCGGATCCAGGTCACCCTTGACCGTGCGACCCCCGCCATCACGCATGCCCGTGACAAGGTGGTCGGCGAGTACATACCGACCGTCTCCGCCCGGCTCGGCGCAACCGCGGACCAGGTCGCCAGGACCTTGGACAAGACGGCCGTACCCGTCTCCGTCCAGGCCGCTGTGAAGAAGGCAGGCGGATCCAAACGAGCCCTGAAGAGAGCCCAGAAGGCGGCCGCCGAAAGCGCCAAGCAGGCCGCCAAGAAGCTGAACAAGGCCCAGAAGGCGGCTGCCGGGAGCGCCAAACTGGCCGCCGCCGAGGAGTTGAAGCAGCAGCATAAGGGCCGAGGCGGCAAGGGTTGGCTGATCGTCGGCATTCTCGCCGCCGCAGCCGTGGCAGCGGTGGCCGCCTGGCGCGCTGCCCGGCCCGTCGAGGATCCGTGGAAGACACCGGTCCAGCCCACCACCCCGGCTGCCGCCCCGGTGCCGGGACCGACCGCCTCCAAGGCGGCACCAACAACTGCAGCGACTACGACCGGAACCACTCCTGCTGCGGCACCTGCCAAGCATGCTGTGGACACCGCGGGTACAGATGCTGCAACGGGCACGACTGCGACGGGCCAATCGGGTTCGCCGGCAGGCGGCGCCAAGGGCACCGGCAACGGCACCTCCCGCTCGGCGCGGTCGGCCGGTCAGAAGGCCGCCGAAGCAGCCGACAAGGCGGAAGAGAAGGACGTTAAGGAGTAGATCCTAGCGAACCTAAGCAAACGAATGGGAGCTCCCGAATTGGGGGCTCCCATTCGCCGTTTCCGGCCCGACGAGGCACGGTCCGGGCCTCCCCGCCCGCAGTGAACAGGGCTGATAGATTCATGCCGTGAAGAGTGCCGCGCCAGGGGTTTCTATCATCATTCCGGCTTTCAATGAAGAGTCCGTCATCCGCCAGTGCATCTACGCCGCGCTGTGCCAGTCGGTGGCTCCGTCGGAGATCATCGTGGTGGACAACAGATCCACCGATGGGACGGCGGAGCTGGTCCGCAACATGCAGGACGAGTATCCAGACGTTCCGCTGATCCTGCTCCGTCAAGATGCCGAGCAGGGCCTGATTCCCACCCGCAACTTCGGCTTCAACCATGCCAGCGGGGAAATCTTGGGCAGGATTGACGCGGATTCGGTGCTGGAACCCGACTGGGTCGAGCAGGTGCAGCGGGCCTTCGCCGACCCGGAAGTCATGGCATGCACCGGTCCGGTGCTGTACTACGACATGCCGATGCGCCGCTTCGGGCTGCAGGCAGACGACCGCATGCGCCGCTTTGTCCTGAAGCTGGCCAAGAAGCAGTACCACTTCCTCTTCGGATCCAATATGGCCATCCGGCGCGGAGCCTGGGACATCATCAGCCAGGATGTCTGCCTCGACGAAGAGGACCAACTGCACGAGGACATCGATATTTCCGTGCACCTGGCCGATCACGCACTCAGGATCCAGTACGTGCCGGAAATGATCAGCGGCATGTCGGCCCGGCGTTTGGAAGATTCGCCCAAGGACTACCGGTACTACGTCACGCGCTTCGAGCGGACGTACAGCGCCCACAAGATCCACCGCCGCGTGCTTCGGGTGCCGATGCTGATCTTCATGACCGTGTACTATCCGGCCAAACTGCTGCGCCGGGTCCACCAAGCCCGAACCCAGCTGCGCGTCCCCCGCGGCGGGCTGTAACCGGCTATTCCGGCGCGGGGCCCGTGGCTTCCGGGGCGGTCGCCGGTGCAACCAATCTGGGCCGATTCTGCGAGAGGACGACGGCGGCCAGGCCGGCCAGGATGAGGGCCAGCCCAATGTACGTGCCCCACGGCAGGCTCTCACCCAGAAATATGGCGGCCAGAAGCGCCGCCCCGGGAATTTCCAGCAGGATGAACATGGACACCACCAGCGGGCTCAGAACGGCCAGCAGATGATTGAAGACCGAGTGGCCCAGCAGCTGCGCGACAACGGTCACGCCAAGGATCCCCACCCAGGCCTCAGCCGGAAACCCCACCAGCGGCTGGCCGAAGGACAGCGCCATCACCAGCAGGATCACTGCGCACAGACCGTAGCAGATGGTGGTGTATGGCCCGGTGGACAGCCGACGCCGGACCCGGCCTCCGGCCATCGTGTAAATTCCAGCCATAGCGCCACCGACCAGGGCAAGCAGGTCGCCCAGGAGCGCCTCGTCGGAGAGCTGCAGGTCGAATCCGGAAATCACCAGCACCCCGACGAAGGCGAGACCGACGCCGGACAGGATCAGCCGCGAGGCCTTGATTCCGCGCAGCCTGTTGAAAAGCACGATCCATGCCGACTGCAGGCAGACCAGAGCGGTCGCCGCCGCCACGGAAGTCAACTGCAGCGCGGTGATGAAGCAGGCAAAGTGCAGCGCCAGCGCAACCGCCGCCAGCGCGCTGTAGCCAACGTCCGACGTCGTTAGTTGCCGGAACTCGCGGCGGCGGCCAATGGCGGAGGGAACGCCCATCACCACGGCTCCGAGCATGTTCCGCCAGAACGCGATGGCAAGGGCCGGCGCAGCAGTGGCCGCCATGATGGGGCCGGAGGCTGAAATGCCGAGAACGGCCAGCGTGGCCAGGAAAATGATCACCCCTTCAGCGTAGGGGCGATGCGGTGCGGTCACGCGCCATGCGCCGGCGAAAGAGCGGTGCGAAATGCAATGAGGCCCCGATCCGCAGATCGGGGCCTCATTATCCGGTGGAGGCAAGGGGACTCGAACCCCTAACCCCCTGCTTGCAAAGCAGGTGCGCTACCAATTGCGCCATGCCCCCGGAAGGGTTCGGCCGATACCTGTCCGGCCGAGACGGAGTCAGTCGACCTTGTCGGTCGCCTTACTCCATGCGGATTTCTCCGCTTCGGATTCCTGCCACTTCTTGTAGGCGAACACGCCCGCAGCCGCGGCTGCCAACAGCAGCAACTTCTTCACGGTGTCCTCCCGAAATCGGTGGGATTGGTAAATCCGTGGGCGTACCAGGACTTGAACCTGGGACCTCTTCGTTATCAGCGAAGCGCTCTAACCGCCTGAGCTATACGCCCCCTGCCCTTGCGGGCCGAGATACGACTTTACAGTACGCCGGGCCGGAACTTCAAATCGGCTCAGTCGTCCGTCAGCGTGACCCCGATGCCGCCCACCAGAGTGGCCGAGATGTTGTAGAGCACCGCGGACAACATGGCCAGCGCGGTCAGCAGGACCACGTTGACCACCGCGATGATGGTGGCGAATGACGCCACCTGTCCCAAGGAGGCATAGGAACGGAGGTCAAAACCGCCACTCTCTGTGCCGGCGATTTCCGACAGGAGACCGTTGACGCGGTCGAAGATGCCGGTGATGTCCAGCGTTGTCCAGAGCACGATCGAAGCCACGACGGTGACGATGCCCAGCGCAACGGAGAGCAGGAAGGCCATCTTCAGGACCGACCACGGGTCGACCTTGCTGACCAGCAGGCGGGCACGGCGGACCTTGGCCTTCGGCGCCGGCCGGACCAGGCCGGCGCTGCCGGACTGCCCGGCGGGGCGCTGCTGGCCATTGGCAGGCCGCTGCCCGCTACTGGCCGGACGCTGCGCGGGTCGGGCGGGCGTGCCGCCACGAGTGGTACCAGCCCGAGGCGCGTTGGCCGGCTGCGGGCGGGTGCCCGGCCGTGGCGTTTTAGGTGTACTCACTCGTTACCTCCGTTTTCCGGCGCCGGTGATTCGGCTGCGGACTGCGTCATGTCTGCGTCCAACGGTACTTCATCGTTGGCCTGCGGCGCAGTTTCGGCGTCGGTTCCGGCACCAGTTTCGGCGTCGATTGCGGTGTCGGTTTCGGGAGCTTCCGGAGCGTCCGGATTCTCGGTGTCTTCCTCGCCGCCCAGGCCCCGTTCGGAGTTCCGGGCCACGGCGATGATGCGGTCCTTCTTGTCCGGCTTGGCGAAAATGACGCCCATGGTGTCGCGGCCGCGGGCCGGAACGCCGGCGACGGACGAGCGGACCACCTTGCCGCTTTCCATCACCACCAGCACCTCGTCTTCTTCCTGCACGATCAGCGCACCGACAAGATGCCCGCGTTCCTCTTGGTACTTGCCCACCTTGATACCCAGGCCACCGCGGCCCTGGACACGGTATTCGTCGGCCAAGGTCCGCTTGGCGTAGCCGCCGTCGGTGACGATGAAGACGTAGGAGTCGTCGCGCACCACGCCTGCCACCAACAGCTCGTCGTCCTCGCGGAACTTCATCCCGGTCACGCCCGAGGTTGCGCGGCCCATCGGCCGCAGGGCTTCGTCCGTCGCGGTGAAGCGCAGGGACTGACCGCGGCGGGAAACCAGCATCATGTCGTCGGTTTCGGCGACGAGACGCGCCGAGACGAGCTCGTCGCCTTCGCGCAGGTTGATCGCGATGACGCCGGCGGAACGGTTTGTGTCGTAGTCTTCCAGCCGGGTCTTCTTGATCAGGCCGCGTTTGGTGGCCAGTACCAGGTAGGGCGCCTGCTGGTAGTCCTTCAGGTCCATCACCTGGGCAATGTGCTCATCCGGCTGGAACGCCAGCAGGTTGGCCACGTGCTGACCCTTGGCGTCGCGTCCGGCCTCGGCCAGCTCGTAGGTCTTGGCCCGGTAGACCCGGCCCAGGTTGGTGAAGAACAGCAACCAGTGGTGCGTCGTGGTGACGAAGAAGTGCTCGACGACGTCGTCACCGCGCAGCTGGGCACCGCGGATCCCCTTGCCGCCGCGCTGCTGCGAGCGGTAGTTGTCGCTGCGGGTGCGCTTGACGTAGCCGCCGCGGGTGATGGTGACCACCATCTCCTCTTCGGGAATGAGGTCTTCCACGCTCATGTCGCCGTCGTAGCCCATCATGATCTGGGTCCGCCGGTCGTCGCCGTACTTCTCCGTGATCGCAGCCAGTTCCTCGCTGACAATATTGCGCTGCAGGACTTCGGAGGCCAGGATGCGGTTGAACTCTTCGATCATGCGTTCCAGTTCCGCGTGGCGGTCCTGGATCTTCTGCCGTTCCAGTGCGGCCAGGCGGCGGAGCTGCATGTCAAGAATGGCCCGGGCCTGCGCCTCGTCGATCTCCAGCAACCGCATCAGGCCGTCGCGGGCCTCTTCGGTGGTGGACGAGGCGCGGATCAGGGCGATGACTTCGTCCAGGGCGTCCATGGCCTTGAGCAGGCCGCGCAGGATGTGTGCTTCCTCCTCGGCTTTGTTCAGCCGGAAGCGGGTGCGGCGGACGATGACTTCCAACTGGTGGCTGACCCAATGCCGGATGAAGGCATCGAGGGTCAGGGTGCGCGGCACGCCGTCGACAATTGCCAGCATGTTGGCCGCGAAGTTTTCCTGCAGCGAGGTGTGCTTGTAGAGGTTGTTCAGCACCACCTTGGCCACGGCGTCGCGCTTGAGCACGATCACCAGGCGCTGGCCGGTACGGCCCGACGTCTCGTCGCGCAGGTCAGCAATGCCGGCGACCTTGCCGTCCTTGGCCAGTTCGGCGATCTTCATCGCCAGGTTGTCCGGGTTCGCCTGGTAGGGAAGTTCGGTGACCACCAGGCAGGTCCGGCCCTGGATTTCCTCGACGTTGACTACGGCACGCATGGTGATCGAGCCGCGGCCCGTGCGGTAGGCGTCTTCGATGCCCTTGTGGCCCAGGATCTGCGCACTGGTGGGGAAGTCCGGTCCCTTGATCCGCTGGATCAGGGCCTCGAGCAGTTCCTCGCGGCTGGCGGTGGGGTTTTCCAGGTACCACTGGACGCCCGAGGCCACTTCGCGCAGGTTGTGCGGCGGGATGTTGGTGGCCATGCCGACGGCGATGCCCGAGGAACCGTTGACCAGCAGGTTCGGGAAGCGGGCCGGCAGGACGGTGGGCTCCTGGTTCTTGCCGTCGTAGTTGTCCTGGAAATCGACGGTGTCTTCGTCGATGTCGCGGACCATTTCCAGCGCCAGCGGCGCCATCTTGGTCTCGGTGTACCGCGGGGCGGCAGCGCCGTCGTTGCCGGGCGAGCCAAAGTTGCCCTGACCCAGCGCCAGCGGGTACCGCATGGTCCAGTCCTGGATCAGGCGGACCAGGGCATCGTAGATGGCCATGTCGCCGTGCGGGTGGTACTGCCCCATGACCTCGCCCACCACGCGCGCGCACTTGTTGAAGGAGCGCTCCGGCCGGTAGCCGCCGTCGAACATCGCGTAGATGACGCGCCGGTGCACCGGCTTGAGACCGTCCCGGACGTCCGGCAGTGCGCGGCCCACGATAACCGCCATGGCATAGTCCAGGTAGGACCGCTGCATTTCGGTCTGCAGGTCCACCTGCTCCACCCGGTCCGTGAGGATTTCGCCCTCGATCGGCTCTTCGCCAATACCTTCCGGCAGGTCCGGCGTCTCTTCGTCGCTCATCGTTTCAGTTCCTTTACGTCAAAGCCTGGTCGCGGTCCGCAGCCCATCGGCCGGCCGGTGGCCGGCCCATGGGGGACACGCTAGATATCGAGGAAGCGGACGTCCTTGGCGTTCTGCTGGATGAAGGAGCGCCGGGATTCGACGTCCTCGCCCATCAGCACCGAGAAGGTCTGGTCGGCAGCAGCGGCGTCCTCCATGGTCACCTGCAGCAGTGTGCGGCGTTCGGGGTCCATGGTGGTGTCCCACAGTTCGGTGTAGTCCATCTCGCCCAGGCCCTTGTACCGCTGGATCCCGTTTTCCTTGGGCAGCCGCTGGTTGTTCGCCAGGCCGCGGCGCACGGTTTCGTCCCGCTCGCGGTCGCTGAACACATAGTCGTGCGCATGGTTGGACCACTTGATTCGGTACAGCGGCGGCTGCGCCAGGTACACGTAGCCGTTCTCGATCAACGGACGCATGTACCGGAACAACAAGGTCAGCAGCAGGGTGGTGATGTGCTGGCCGTCCACGTCGGCATCGGCCATCAGGACAATCTTGTGGTACCGGGCCTTCTCGACGTCGAAGTCCTCGCCGATGCCGGCGCCGAAGGCAGTGATCATGGACTGGACTTCGGCGTTGCCCAGTGCCCGGTCCAGCCTGGCCCGCTCCACATTCAGGATCTTGCCGCGCAGGGGCAGGATGGCCTGGGTTTCCGGGTTCCGGCCGCGGACGGCAGAACCACCGGCCGAGTCACCCTCCACAATGTAGATTTCCGACTTGGATGGGTCGCGGGACGAGCAGTCCTTAAGCTTGCCCGGCATGCCGCCGGATTCCAGCAGTCCCTTGCGCCGGGTGGATTCGCGTGCCTTCCGCGCGGCCAGCCGGGCCTGCGAGGCCTGGATGGACTTGCGGATCACATCGCGGGCCGGTCCCGGATTGCGTTCCAGCCAGTCGCCGAGTCCGTCCGTGACGACACGCTGCACAAAGCCCTTGGCCTCGGAGTTGCCCAGTTTGGTCTTGGTCTGGCCCTCAAACTGGGGCTCGCCCAGCTTCATCGAGACGACGGCGGTCAGGCCCTCGCGGATGTCATCGCCGGTGAGGTTGTCTTCCTTCTCCTTGATCAGGTTCTTTTCCCGCGCGTAGCGGTTGATCAGGGACGTCATCGCGGCGCGGAAGCCTTCTTCGTGCGTGCCGCCTTCATGCGTATTGATGGTGTTCGCGTAGGTGTGGACGCTCTCCGAGTAGGAGGTGGTCCACTGCATCGCGATCTCCACCGAGAGCTTGCGCTCTGTGTCCTCGGTCTCGAAGGCGATGACCTCGGGGTGGATGACTTCCACCTTCTTGGAGGAGTTCAGGTGGGTGACGTAGTCCAGCAGACCGTTGTCGTACTTATAGACGACCTGGCGGTGTTCGGCCGTGGTTTCGACCTCGGAACCGGCGGAGTCCAGATCCACGTCTTCGCTGTCCGGGGCGTGGTTTTCCGGACGGCGCTCGTCGGTCAGGATGATTTTCAGGCCCTTGTTCAGGAAGGCCATCTGCTGGAACCGGGCGCGCAGCGTCTCGAAGTCGTACTCGGTGGATTCGAAGATTTCCGGGTCGGCCCAGAATGTCTGCGACGTACCGGTCTCGGTGGTCTCCTCGCCGCGGCGCAGGTCGCCCACCGGCATGCCGCCGTTGGCGAACGACTGCTGCCAGACATAGCCTTGGCGGCGAATCTCGGTTTCTACCCGGGCGGACAAGGCGTTGACCACGGAGATGCCGACGCCGTGCAGGCCGCCGGAGACCGCGTACCCGCCGCCGCCGAACTTGCCGCCGGCGTGCAGGATGGTCATGACCACCTGAACCGTCGGCTTTCCTTCGGTCGGATGCATGTCGACGGGGATGCCGCGGCCGTTGTCCACTACCCGGACGCCGCCGTCGGCCAGCAGCGTCACATCGATCGTGTCGCAGTAACCCGCAAGCGCTTCATCAACGGAGTTGTCCACGACTTCGTAGACCAAATGGTGCAGACCACGCGGGCCGGTGGAACCGATGTACATGCCCGGCCGCTTGCGAACGGCTTCCAGACCTTCGAGGACGGTGATGTCGCTGGCGTCGTAATGCGTGCCGTCGTTGCCCTCTGCCGTTGCGGGTTCTGCGCCGGTGTTTTCCAGCTCGTTGTCCTCTGCCACAGTTGCCGTTGACTCCTTGTGTTCCGTCCGGATGGACTCGTGTGTCGGCGCCCTTCCACAGTGAGGACGGGCGCCGCCCAGTCAATTCTACCGTGTCAGGGCGGTGAAACCTGCACGAACATGGCTCTAAGCGGCACGGAAACCGGCATTTAACGCTCCCGCCGGGTGCTTGATGGGACCGTATATGTCCGGAGGCCCCCGCAGCGCTCTGCATGCCGTTTACGCAGGCGCGTCCCGGATGCGGCGGGATTGCACGCTTCGAGGACCGGAATCAGCCGTACGTATCCCGGGGCCCGCGGCCGCTGACGGTCCGTTTGCCCTTGCGCCAGTTGGGCGCGGCGGGCGCAAGGACCTGGATTTTGGTCACGACGCCGGGGCCCAGCTTTTCGCCGAACCGCTTCAGCAACGCAGCGTTCATCAGCCTCAACTGCGTGGCCCAGGCGGTGGAATCGCAGCGCACCTGCACCGTTGTGTCCTCGAAGCTTTCGGGCCGGCAGTGGGCGGCAATGTCCGCCCCGACCAATTCATCCCACCGCGAAATTACCGATCCGACGGCCACGGGGGAGTTCCAGCCGCGTTCTGCGACGAACCGGTCGAACACGCGGCCCAGCCCTTGCGGGTCGCGGCCGAAATCCTGCTGCGCGGCAGCCGGCCGGTTGCCTCGGGACTGACGACGGCGGCTGTTAGCCCGGGTGCGCACGTCGCCGCGGGCCGCTGCTGCCAGGCGAACCCTGTTGAGGACCGCTTTGGCCGCATCCAAATCTTCCTCCGCGCCGGCGCCCTGGGGCTCCGCTGCCGACGGTTTGGAAGGCTGTGAAGGCCCCGCAACATCCGGCAGGCCGGTTTGTCCCACCACGTCCGCCTGTTCCTGCGGGTTCGGCCGGGGCTCAGACGGTTTCCTGGCCACTGGCCACGCCCCCCGGAACCACCTTGAACTGTTCGCCGCTCAGGGCTTCGGGGATGTCTTCGGCCACTGCGGCAGTAACGATCACTTGCTCCGCGCTGGCAACGATGCCCGCCAGTTTTGACCGGCGCTGGTTGTCCAGTTCGGCGAAAACATCGTCCAGAATCAGCACCGGAGCCGCGCCGGGGGCAGGATCGTCTTCGCAGAACACGTAATAGGAAGCCAGCCGCAGGGCCAGCGCCAAGGACCAGGTTTCGCCGTGCGAGGCGTACCCCTTGGCCGGCGCCTGACCCAGCATCAGGTCGAGCTCGTCACGGTGCGGACCAACCAGCGAGATCCCGCGTTCAACTTCCCGCTTGCGTTGCTGTTTGAAGGCCGCAAGGTACAGCTCTGCCAGCTCGGCCGCGCTCAGGCTTGCCAACGGCGGAAGCCCTGTCCCGCCGTCGTTCTCCACCTCGCCGTCATCGGATAACTGGCTATGGATGGTGGAACGGTACACGGCGGCAGCCTGTTTGGTGCCGTCCGTCAGCGCTGCGTAGGCCGCGTTCAGATGCGGCTGCAGGAGGTCCACCAGCTCCAGCCTGGCCTTGAGCAGCGCGGCGCCGGCCTCTGCCATGTGCTGGTCCCACACCTCCAGCGTCGATTCATGGGCCGCGGTGAACCGGCCGCTGGCGCGGGCCGACTTGAGCAACGCATTGCGCTGCTTGAGCACACGGTCAAAATCGCTGCGCGTTGCCGCGTGGTGCGGAACCAGGCTGGCCAGAAGCTCGTCCAGAAAGCGTCGCCGGTTGGAAGGATCGCCCTTGACCAGTGCCAGGTCTTCGGGGGCAAAGAGCACCGTTCGCAGGTGGCCCAAAATGTCGCGGGCACGCACCGGAGCACCCCGGTTGATGCGCGCCCTGTTGGCCTTGCCGGCGGTGATCTCCAATTCCAGCGAGATGCTGCGGCCGCCGCGGTCCACCCGGGCGCGCACCAGGGAACGCTGGCTGTCGAACCTGATCAGCGGTGCGTCGTTGCTGACCCGATGCGATGAAAGCGACGCCAAATAGCCGATGGCCTCGACGATATTGGTTTTGCCGACCCCGTTGGACCCAACCAACACGGTAACGCCCGGCTTCAAGGCGATATCGAGCTGCGGGTAGGTGCGGAAGTCGGTCAGCGAAAGGAATTCAACAAACAATGCGGTACTGCTACTTCGGCTCGGTGCCGGGGTTGGGCTGTCCGGGCTTTTTGACGGGATGGCCGCCGAACTGATTGCGCAGCGCGGCCACCATCTTCATGGCGGGGGCATCATCTTCGCGTGACGCGAAGCGGGCAAACAATGCGGCAGTGATGGCCGGTGCGGGAACAGCATGCGCGATGGCTTCTTCCACCGTCCACCGGCCTTCGCCGGAATCCTCGACGTACCCGCTGATCTGGCTCAGGCCGGGGTCCTCTTCGAGGGCTTTCACCATCAGGTCCAGCAGCCAGGACCGGACCACCGTCCCCTTTTGCCACGCCCGGAAGGTCCCCGGGACGTCTTTGATGATGTCCTTGGCTTCCAGCAGTTCGTACCCTTCGGCGTACGCCTGCATCAGCCCGTATTCGATCCCGTTGTGCACCATTTTGGCGTAGTGCCCGGCACCGACGTCGCCCACATGGACGAAGCTTTCCTCCCGCGGACCTTCCGGCCTCAAGGCGTCGAAGAGCGGCATCGCTGCCTCGACCAGCTCGGCACGACCGCCGGCCATTAGCCCGTAGCCGTTCGCCAGGCCCCACACGCCGCCCGACACGCCGACATCGAGGAAGCCGATCTGTCGTCCGGCCAGCAGTGCTTCGTGGTCCCGGTCCGCGGTGAACTTGGAGTTTCCGCCGTCGATCACCAGGTCCCCGGCGGAGAGCTTGCCCGCCAGTTCCGTGATGACCTCGGCAGTAACCGGACCGGAGGGGACCATCACCCACACGGTGCGTGGGCTGGGCAGCGACTGGATCAAGTCGTCGACGGTCGCGGTGTCGCTGACCTCGGGGTTGCGGTCGTACCCGGTGACCTCAATGCCGCTGTCCCGAAGCCGCTGCCGCATGTTGAAACCCATCCGTCCCAAGCCGATTAGTCCGATGTGCATACTGCTCACTCTTTCCTCTCGTCAATGGGCGGTTGGGGTTCCGGTTACTGGTTGGGCAACCTCACCGGCATCAGCAGGTAGCGGTAATCTTCCTTGTCTTCGCCCTCGAGGTCGTCTTGGGCGGAGATGACTGCTGGCTTCGGCGGCGTGGTGAAGGAAAACCGGACATATTTGCTGTCGAACGCGCTGAGACCTTCGGACAGGTAGTGCGGGTTGAAGGCGACGGTGATCTCGTCGCCCGTCAGCGCAGCCTCGATCGCCTCGGAGGCCTGGGCGTCTTCGCCGGTTCCCGCGTCCAACGTCAAGAGACCGTCAGTGAAGGCCAAACGGACCGGGGTGTTGCGCTCGGCCACCAGCGAAACGCGGCGGACGGCTTCGATCAGGGTGGTGGTCTCCACCGTTGCGTGGATCGGAGTGTTGTCCGGGAACAACGAACGGATCTTGGGATAGTCACCGTCCACCAGCAGCGACGTGGTCCGGCGGCCGCCGCTTTCGAAGCCGATCAGTTCGCTGTTGTCGGACAGGGCAATGTTGAGATCGCCGGAGCCGCCGAGCGTCTTGGCAACCTCACTCAGCGTTTTGGCTTTGACCAACGCGCTGGTGGAAATACCCGGGGTGGTTGGGCGCCAGTTGAGTTCGCGAAGGGCCAGCCGGTAGCGATCGGTGGACAGCAAGGTGATCTGATCGCCTTCGATTTCCATCCGGACACCGGTCAGGATGGGCAGGGTGTCGTCACGGCTCGCGGCAATGATCACCTGGCTGACGGCTTGGGCGAAAGCCTCCCCGTCCACGACTCCGCTGACATCAGGCAAGGCCGGGAGTTCCGGATAATCGCCCTCGGGCATGGTGGCCAGGTTGAACCGGCTGTTGCGGCACGTCAACGCGACCTTTGAGCCATCGGTTTCGATGTCGACCGGGGCGGAGGGCAGGCTGCGGCAGATATCGGCCAGGAGGCGTCCGGATACCAGGATGGTTCCCTCAGCACTGACATCCGCCGGAATCTGAAGACGTGCCGAGATCTCGTAATCGAAACTGGCGAGGCTCACCATGCCGCCTTCAGCACGAATGAGCAGCCCCGACAAAACGGGTACCGGCGGACGAGGTGACAGGGAACGGGCTGTCCATGTCACGGCTTCCGCCAGAACATCCCGATCAACTCTGAACTTCACTGAAGTAAGCCGCCTTTCACAACGAACATGCTGGGGAAGGCCGCCTGCGTCTGGCCTGGTGTGCAAACGTTTGGATTACGGCACCGGGCTGAAGCAGATGGCAACAATTCTCTGTGCAAGCTTAGCCGCAGCAACGGTCAATGCGCACCGGCAGCAGCTGGAGGTTCGGATGAGCTGTTCTGCAGGGTGTCGGGAAACCGGGACAGGGTCAAATGTTATTTGAAAGAACTTCAAATAATGGGATTCGTAGTGTTAATAACGGCTGTGGATACTGTGGAAAACCTCGGCGTCGCTTGCCGTTGCGCGGAAGTTGCCTGTTCACAAGATGTGCAGGGTGTTCGCAGTTGGTGTTGGGCCGCTGTGGAGGAAAATCCTTGTGATTTCGCGTGTCCACAGGCACCCCGGCAGTTGTCCTCTTAAGCACCGGGGTTGTCCACTTAACTATCCACAGCCTTATCCACACCTGTTAATTTCACCGGTGTAGTTCAGGGCCAGAAGCCGCCGGCGAGGCTAACTTTCGCGCTGCTGCTGCTTAATGCGGTTGGTCAGCTCGGTTACCTGGTTGTAGATGGCGCGGCGTTCGGCCATCAGTTCACGGATCTTCCGGTCGGCGTGGATGACCGTGGTGTGGTCGCGTCCGCCAAGCTCCTGGCCGATTTTCGGCAAGGACATATCGGTCAGCTCGCGGCACAGGTACATGGCGATCTGGCGGGCCGTCACCAGCGTCCGGGTACGGGACTTACTGGTCAGCTCCTCCATGCTGAGCTTGAAGTAAGCAGCAGTCTGGCCAAGGATCGTGGCCGATGTGATTTCCTGTGCGCCCTCGTCGGTGATGAGGTCTTTGAGGACTATCTCGGCAAGACCCATGTCTACTGCCTGTTGGTTCAGGCTGGCGAAAGCGGTGACGCGGATGAGGGCGCCTTCAAGCTCGCGGATGTTGGTGGAGATCTTGGAGGCGATGTATTCGAGGACCTCGTCGGGTACTGAGAGCCCCTCGCTGATGGCCTTCTTACGCAGAATCGCGATACGGGTCTCCAGCTCCGGCGGCTGAATGTCCGTCAGCAGCCCCCATTCGAAGCGCGACCGCATCCGTTCTTCGAACCCGGAGAGCTGTTTCGGCGGCAGGTCCGAAGTGATCACTACTTGCTTGCTGTGGTTGTGCAGAGCATTGAACGTATGGAAGAACTCTTCCTGCGTCGCATCCTTGTTGGCCAGGAACTGGATGTCATCGATCAGCAGGATATCGACGTTGCGGTACAACTGCTTGAAGCTGGCGCCTTCATCGTCGCGGATGGAGTTGATGAAGTCGTTGGTGAATTCCTCGGAATTGACGTAGCGGACACGGATGCCGTTATAGAGATGGCGGGCGTAGTGGCCGATGGCGTGAAGCAGGTGGGTTTTTCCAAGCCCGGAGTCGCCGTAAATGAACAGCGGGTTGTATGCCTTGGCCGGCGCTTCGGCCACCGCTACCGCAGCCGCGTGTGCAAAGCGGTTGGATGAGCCAATGACGAAGGTATCGAAAATGTACTTGGGGTTGAGGCGCCCCAGTTCCTGGGAGGCGCTCTCCTTGGGCGGCTGAGGCGGTGCCTCGTTCCGCACCACCGATGGAGCCGGCCGAGGCTCTTGTTCGGGTTCCGGCTCCGTGTGCGGGGCCAGATCAGTGTCGACGCTGAAAGCGCACAGGATGTCGTCCTTGAAAACTTCGAACAGCGCGTCGTGCAGCGGATCCTTGAGCTGCTGCGACTGGAAGACTTCGCGGGTCAGTTCGTTAGGGAGGGCAACCAGCAACGTTGTACCGATCAGCCCTTTCGCCTGGGCCAAAACGATGAAACCGCGCTGCCTCGGCGAGACCCGATCGTCCTGTTCCAGCGTGCGGACCACTTTGCGCCAAGAACTTCCGACGTCATTAATTTGGTCCGTGTCCACCTAGATACCCCTCAGAAGCTCAACTTGCTTCGGCCTCTGCCGACAGCGCGCCCGAAATCCACAGACTTATTCACAGACAGTGGATAAGGGGCTCCTGCAAGCGTAGAGCATGATTCTGCTTGATAACAGCCGGGATGCAGGGGGCTGTGGATGCCTTGCCCCCAGTCCTTGGAACGGTGCGAACCGCGTTCGAGCTAGAGTTGTCCACAGGTGTTATCCACGGAAACGCCCGGGCGTCGGCGCCGCGGGTTTGACGGTTCTTACTGCCATCGCCTAACGTTGACTAGTCCTTCATGTCTACTTTGGTATCCCTGCACGCCCAGCGTCTTGGATCCGGAGTGGGCCCCTATATTAGAGCGTCGACCTGTTCTTCCCCCTGTTGCAACGGGTCCAACCGCATCTGTCGATCGTCTTGGAGTAACCACCGTGAGCAAGCGGACTTTTCAGCCGAATAACCGCCGTCGTGCCAAGAAGCACGGCTTCCGCCTTCGCATGCGCACTCGCGCCGGCCGCGCCATCCTGGCTGCACGCCGCAGCAAGGGCCGTACCGAACTGTCGGCCTAAATAGCCAGTTTGTCGATTCGGCTGTGAGGGTCCGTTCCCGCAGCAACGCGTTTCGGCCGGCTGCGTAGCGCCATGCTTTCCAGCCAGCACAGGATTCGCGCATCGGCGGACTTCTCAACAACTGTACGTTCCGGCGTCCGATCAGGGCGCCGGAACTTGGTGTTATATGCGGCAGCGGTTAATCCGGACCAACCGACAGCTTTCGGCTTCATTGTCTCGAAGGCTGTGGGGAACGCCGTCATCCGCAACCGCGTTAAGAGGAGACTGCGGGAACTCGCAGCGGCTAGTCTAAGGGACAGCCAGTACGCCCAAGGACTCGCAGTTGTCGTGCGCGCTCTTCCGGCAGCGCCCAGTGCGGACTTCGACGCGTTGGAACATGATTACCGGAAGGCGTTCAAAACAGCCGTGATCAAGTTGACTGCAACGCACACCGCGCCCGCGCGCGTTGCGCCCGAGGAGAAGGGATGAGCGGCATGAGTTCCACTGCCCAGCGCCTACAGGCTCCCTCCCGCCCCATCGCCGCGAAGAGGATCCAGACGATCCCGCAGGCCGGATTGATTGGCGCTCTGGCGGTCTACCGCAAGACCATTTCGCCGCTGTACGGCCAAGTGTGCCGCTTTTTCCCGTCCTGTTCTGCTTATGCCCTTGAGGCTGTGACCGTTCATGGTGCCGCCAAGGGCAGCTGGCTGGCCGCGCGACGGTTATGCCGATGCCATCCCTGGAATCCCGGTGGCGTAGACCATGTTCCGGCGTCTCCCGCCTTTGACCTGTGGCTGCAGGAAAACCCTGCGAGAATCCCCCGGATAATCGAACTCAATCACCCAGTCATTCCGGCCGACGATGAAGGCCGCGAAGCGGCTTGAGGAGTAAATAGACAATGGACTTCCTGAGCACGATCCTGCTGCCTTTCACTTGGGTAGTGTCGTGGATCCTGTGGGCATTCCACGCCGGCCTGTCCTGGTTGGGGTTGGATCCGGCCAACGGCTGGACATGGACCTTTTCGATCATTGGGCTCGTACTGGTGATCCGGGCCGCCCTTATTCCGGTCTTCGTGAAGCAGATCAAGGCCCAGCGCGGAATGCAGGCCCTGCAGCCTGACCTGCGCAAGCTGCAGCAGAAGTACAAGGGAAAGACCGATCAGCTTTCGCGGCAGGCGATGACGCAGGAGCAGATGGCTCTGTACAAAAAGCACGGGACCAACCCGTTCTCCGCGTGCTTGCCCATGCTGGTCCAAATGCCATTTTTCTTCGCACTGTTCCGGGTGCTCAGCACCGCCTCCCACGCCAGCGCGAACAACGAAGGTATTGGTGCGCTTTCTCCCGAACTCATCCGGCAGTTCGATGCATCTTCGATTCTCGGCGCCCCGCTATCGGCGTCGCTTCTGCACGGCGGGGCTGATGCCCCGGGCACCAGCCAGGTCTCGGTCGTCGTCCTGTCGATCATCATGATCCTGGCGATGACGGCATCGCAGTTCATCACGCAAAAGCAGATCATGGCCAAGAACATGTCTGCCGAAGCCATGCAGTCCCCGTTCATGAAGCAGCAGCAGATGATGCTGTACATCCTGCCGCTCGTCTTCGGTATCGGCGGCATCAACTTCCCCATCGGCGTGCTGATCTACTGGACCACTACCAACATCTGGACCATGGCTCAGCAGTTCTTTGTCATCCGGCGCATGCCCACACCTGGTTCGCAGGCCGCCCGCGAACTGGCAGATCGGCGCGCCAAGAAGGGCTTGCCGATGGTTCCCCTGCTGGGCGAGCGTAAGACAGAGGAGCCTGCTGTCGAGGCCCCCGGGGAACCGAAGGGCCAGCGCAATCAGCCACAGCGTAAGAACAGGAAGAGAAAATGAGCAGCGAAAGCGTATCCGAAGTGACTGAAGAACTTTCCGGCGAAGCAGCTGCGGCAGACGAGCAGGAGGAAGTAGCCGTTTCGAACTCTGCCAAGCGCCTGGATGAAGAGGGAGATGTAGCTGCGGACTACCTTGAGGAACTTCTCGACATCGCTGATATCGATGGAGACATCGATATTGAGGTACGCAACGGTCGCACGTACATTTCCATCGTGTCCGAAGACGAGGACAATGACGCCCTCAAGTCGCTCGTAGGGACCGACGGGGAAGTGCTCGAAGCCTTGCAGGAACTGGCCCGGTTGTCGGTTCTGACCTCAACGGGCAGCCGCTCGCGGTTGGTGCTGGACATTACCGGCTACCGTGAAGGCCGCAGCAAGGAACTGCTCAAGATCGCAGAGGATGCGGTCGCCGAGGCCAAGGAGACCGGGCACGATGTGGCGCTGGAGCCGATGAGCGCGTACGAGCGCAAAATCGTCCACGACGCCATTGCCGACCTCGGGCTGGTCAGCGAATCGGAGGGCGAGGGTTCCAACCGCCACATTGTGGTTTCGGTGGAGTCCTGACCTTGTTTACTGGCGGGTTTGGTAGGGCATAGGTATGTCCATAGTTGAGATGACGGTGGCCGAGTCGAAGGCTGCTCAAGCTGTTTTTGGCGAACGAATGGATCTGGCCGAGCGGTATGTCGCTCATTTGGCCACGTCAGGCATCGAACGGGGACTGCTGGGACCACGTGAGGTCCCGCGGTTGTGGAACCGGCATGTGCTGAACTGCGCCGTTGTAGCGAACCTGATAGGCCCCGACGCCGCGGTCGCCGATGTCGGTAGCGGTGCCGGCCTGCCGGGCCTGACCTTGGCGCTGGCCCGACCGGACCTACACTTGACGCTGATCGAGCCGTTGGAGCGGCGGGTAGTCTGGCTCAATGAAGTTGTCGACGACCTGGGGCTCGACAACGTCACCGTAGTACGTACACGGGCAGAGCTCGCGGCGGACGAAGTCACGGCGGACGTTGTGACTTCCCGGGCAGTATCTGCTTTGGACAAGCTGGCTCGGCTGTCCATCCCACTGCTCCACGGTAGTGGTGAGATGCTCGCCATCAAGGGGCGCAGCGCCGCCGAAGAAGTAGAAAAGGCCAAGAAAGTCATCCGTAAGTTGGGCGGTCGCGAAACAGAGATCCTGACCGTCGGTGATGGACTCTTGGAAGAGCCGACGACGGTCGTCAGAATCCTCGTTGCCCCGTAACCTGTTGGTCCACACGCCCCCGGATCGCCCTTGATTCCGGCCGCGCAACGATAGGCTAGGAGGGGTCGGTGCCGGGAAAGTGAAAGCGGGCAAATCGAAAATGGCGATGAGCGATATGGTTTCGGGAGTGACCGGGGCCAATGCCGATGGGTCAGCTTCTCCTGACGTGCACCATCAACCTGATCTGGTTGTCACGGGTTCGGTAACCGCTCTTGTTTCACGTGAAACCACCCGCGCTTATGAGGCCGAACTGGCCAATTCCGACGTCAAGATAGAGGCTACGGTTCCAAACGTTATGGATTCGATCGACGAAAGCACACCTCTCGCTCACGAATTGGCGAGCGAAAACCGCAGGCGTGAACGATTGAAGTCCAAAGAACTTCCTCGTCCGACTCAGACCAGGGTCTTGACGGTAAGTAATCAGAAGGGCGGCGTAGGTAAGACCACTACAACGGTCAATATCGCGGCTGCTCTGGCTATCGCTGGGCTGAACGTTCTTGTCATCGACATCGACCCCCAAGGGAACGCGTCGACGGCTCTCGGTGTCGAGCATCATGCGGAAGTCGACAGCATCTACGACGTCCTCATCAACGACATGCCGTTGGGCGAAGTGATTGCTCAATGCCCGGATATCAACCACTTGATTGTTGCACCCGCGACCATCCACCTGGCCGGCGCGGAGATCGAACTCGTTTCGCTGGTGGCGCGAGAACAGCGCCTACGACGTGCCATCGAAGTCTACGCACAGGAGCGAGAGTCAGCCGGATTGCCCCGGCTGGACTACGTTTTTATCGACTGCCCACCCAGCCTTGGGCTCCTGACCGTCAACGCGTTTGTTGCGGCCCAAGAGGTCCTCATCCCCATTCAATGTGAGTACTACGCACTGGAAGGGTTGAGTCAGCTTCTGAAGAACATTGAGATGATTCAGAAACATCTCAATGCTGGCTTGGTCGTATCCACCATCCTGCTGACCATGTACGACGGCCGGACGAACCTTGCCGCCCAGGTAGCAGCCGAGGTCAGGGAACATTTCCCCAACGAGGTTCTCAGCGCAGTCGTTCCCCGATCCGTCCGCATCTCCGAAGCCCCGAGCTATCAGCAGACGGTTATCACATATGACCCATCCTCCAGTGGAGCCCTGTCGTATCAAGAGGCAGCAGCTGAAATCGCTGAGCGCGGCAGTAACTGAGAATTCGATCTGTAACGGTAGAATTACGCCTTAAACGAGGTAGTGCGCGACAGCTCGGCGCATGACGGAAGAGGGTCCAAATGAGTGAAAAACGCCGTGGCTTAGGGCGAGGCTTGGGCGCACTGATTCCCAGCACCCCCGTGAGCGAAATTCCGGAATCAGCCGAGGGGCAAGGGTCCCAAGCCAAGAAACGAACCCAGCGACCTGTAGACGTTTTCTTCCCAGCGTCCTCAAGGCGGGAGGACGCCGACGCGGCGATCCTCACCACTACTGATTCGGAGACAGTTTCCGGCTCGAGCGCTGCCCAGGTGGCCGAGGTCTTGCGGGCGCCGCGGAGAACGACGCCGAGCGGAACCAAGAAGCCGGCGGCGAAGAGGACGGCCAAGAGCGAGCCCTCAACACCTTCTCCACTCAAGGGAGGCCCACTTCCTTCGACGGATTCTCACAAGTCCAACTCCCTGGAAAATAAGCAGGCTGATGATGCGAGCGAAGAGCAGGAGCTGCCTACCGGCGCGGAAGTTTCACGTGAAACAGAAGGACCGGAACTAGTCGAAGTCCCTGGGGCAACGTTTGCCGAGGTTCTGGTCTCGGCAATTCAGCCGAACCGTAAACAGCCACGCACCGTTTTCGATGAAGAAGACATGGCCGAACTGGTCCACTCGATCCGTGAGATCGGTGTCCTGCAGCCGATTGTTGTCCGTCCGGCTGACGACGTCGAGGCCCAGTACGAGCTGGTGATGGGTGAGCGCCGCTGGCGGGCCACCAAGGCCGCGGGTCTAGAGACTATTCCCGCCATCATTAGGTCGACGGCAGATGACGATCTTCTGCGGGACGCACTGCTCGAGAACCTGCACAGAAGCCAACTCAATCCGCTGGAAGAGGCCGCGGCTTACCAACAGTTGCTCGACGATTTCGGCTGCACACACGACGAACTGGCGGACCGTATCGGCCGTTCCCGGCCTCAGGTCTCCAACACTTTGCGGTTGATGAAACTGCCTCCACTCGTCCAGCGACGCGTAGCGGCCGGTGTCCTCAGTGCGGGCCACGCGCGCGCCCTCCTGGCTCTGACGGATCCTGCAGAAATGGAAAAGTTGGCTCAGCGTATTGTTGCGGAGGGTCTGTCCGTCCGTGCAACAGAGGAGATCGTCTCCCTAAGCGATGGCTTACGGCGGCCGAAACGGGAAGGAAAACCCCGCGAGGGTGCTCGTCATGAGCGTCTTGATTACCTTGCAAACTCGCTCTCTGATCGCCTGGATACCAGCGTGAAGATCACCCTAGGTGCCAAGAAGGGACGAGTTAGCATCGAGTTCGCGAGCGTAGATGATTTGAACCGCATCATGGATGTCTTGAACCCCGCGGCCCCATAGCCGCATGTTTCACGTGAAACGGAGGACCCGTCCAGTGCGGACGGGTCCTCTTGTTGTTGACACTCAAATTGTGCGATTCGAGTGAATCACGTGGCGCTCCTTCCCACCCGAAAAAAGGGAAGGTGGATAGGCGCCGGTTCGTACGTGTGCAGCACCCGAGTATACGGCGACGTATGGCTGCGACTCGGCGTTCCAGACGGCTGTGAGTCCAGGGATATGGATGCCGGCCCGTTGCGCGTGTAGCCCCGACCGACGTCTCAGGCGCCGTAGAATCCTGAATACACTGGAACGAGTTTGGGAACCGCGTGACGTCACTAGGCAGGCGGCTCAAACAGTTATGGCAGTGTCAGGATAAGCATTCGATGGGAAGCGAGGCCGAGCTGCTGGTGCCGGCTGATATATCCGCTGCAAAGCTTCTGGCCTCACCTATAAGTTGCTGCATTTGACGTGCGAGCGGAAGAGTGTTTCCGTCAGCAGACCGTATGTGGCTGCCTCTGGGCCGATGCTTGCCCGGCGGCGATCGCCGGTGTTTCACGTGAAACTCTGATGACCGGTTGACTGGCGTGGGCAAGTCCTGCCTGCTGCCAGACCTCGACGCTGCGCGAATGGTCAAAGGCCGCTCGCAGTGCTTGTTTGTGGTCCCCGTGTGGGGTGTGGACTGTTGCTCGACGAGTGCTCACGCAAGGTCTCGCGGCTCATGAGGAGAAAACTGCGAGTGGACGAGCGCCAAAACGTGAGTGTTGATTTCAAGTAGTAGAGCCCATGAACTCGAACTGGGGATGTCGGCTGGAGTGTTTCACGTGGAACATACCGAAATAAGCAATGAAGGCGCCTCCATGGCGTCTTCTATGGTCCAGCTTGCGGGTGCCCAGTTGAATTTGATGGCACCATCGAACATCGTTACTTGTGACCATGTTCATGCATGACCTTCTCACGCACTCATCGAGGACCGGTGCTCTGCGGTAGTGCCCCACGTGCGAGCCTGACATGTTCAGCGCACCGAGCTCTGGCAAAACGGACGGTTATGGCCTTGCAGTGTCCAGAAGCTTTCAGCCTACCGCTAAGCTGGAGGACGCTCCGGGGGACAACCAGAAACAGCAAGAAGCTCAAAGCGCCGAATGGGTAGTACCTCATTCCTTCGCCGGTATTGATCAAGGTATCGATCGTCCATCCGATATCTACCAGATGTTTCACGTGAAACTATGCCTGAATGACGGCGCTCCACCTGGGCATCAGAGGCCGAGTTCTCAGTGTCTGCCTCGATGAAGCAGTATGGCGCTGTGACATATCGGGCCGGCAGGCCTCCATAGCTCCATAGCGACGAATGACATTCCTCGAACTGAGTGCACTTTGGAACAGCCAGCCTGGAAATATTCTTGGTGAAACGAGTCGAGAAGGCCTGTTTCACGTGAAACAGGACTGCTGGACCGAGGGACACCGAACAGCTCGTTCCACGGGGGGCCTAGACCTGGATCTGAAAAAGCGGCCCGGTTCAGGCGAGGGCATGTTCCGATCAACTGCAGGACTGACTCTACCCCCGGACGCGAAGAGTCTTTGCCTGGACAGGGCTGGATCAGACTGGCCAGAGCGTGCTTCACCTGGCAGGGGAGAAAGGACCGGAATAGGTACTACTTCGCTACGTAGAAGAGTGGCAGTGCATCTTGCTCGCTTCTTGTTCAGGACGAGGAGATGATGCAGCTTGAAAGATTTTGCGGCCTTCGAACCGGATCGGAAATCGAAGGATTATGAGTGTGTGGGTGTTGTGGTGAGCGGGTGGCCACAGAGCCGCCCTGTTTCACGTGAAACGCCTCCGATGCCACTTCAGGCGTCGACGCGCCTCCAAGCAGACACCACGGTTTGGCGAATGGAACGTGTACGACAGACCGACCTGTCATTAGCTGGATGAACACGCTGGCACTGGGACCACGAAAGGAGCGCGGTACCACCGCCAGTGAGTGACACGCAAACGAGAACATCTTCTAAGCGGAGTCATATCAGGCTGAGAATGGCGGATTCTGCTGTGCGGAGGTATCAATCCAAATGGTAAAAGACCATATGTGGTACTGATCCACTTGGTACGGGTCATATGTCTAAGCGAACTGCAGTGCCACGCGGTGCAAATGGAGACGGACACTCATCACCAGGCGGATCGCATCAAGGGTCGACAGGAGCTGCCACCGGACAAAGAGACGTGCCGCGGAGAGGTGGGTAATGGCAGAGTTGCGCTGTTTCACGTGAAACGACCGAACGCCGGCTACGCGGCGACGCGGATGCAGTAATGACGCTCCGATGGATACGAATAGCGAACAATTAGGCACTCCCGTTGCAGTCAGTTTGCTCAGGCAGGTTGGCGATGCAGAGGCGCAGTGACCGCCGGCCGAGTCGCGCTACATCCAAACAGGGAGCATTGACGCGGTATGTGCCCGCGTCCAGAGGGCATCCGGGCGGGACCGACTAGCTGTACTGCGACAGGACGTTGGTTACACGGTGAAAGGGTGAAGACCTCTAAGGTTGGTGGTTTACCACAACTGCCAACTGAATCTAAGAGGTCTTCATGTCCCACCGTAACGCGCGTCTGACTCCTGCCGGTAGGCGCATTCTCG